>JALZBL010000070.1 GCA_030947395.1 Actinomycetota bacterium
GTACCGCTACTGAGCCGGGCCCAACCTACGCAAGCGTAAGTTAGGGGCATGACCGCGCTCGATGACCGTGCCGCCCGAGTAGAGGCCAACCTGCTGCACGAGCTCGAGCCGGTCGTGGCCGAGAACCTCGACCGGCATCTGCGCCTGGCCAAGGAGTGGATGCCGCACGACTACGTGCCGTGGAGTCGGGGGCGTGACTTCGCTTTCCTCGGCGGCGCGGACTGGGTGCCCGCGGACAGCCCGCTGGATCCGGTCGCGAAGACGGCGATGGTCGTGAACCTGATGACCGAGGACAACCTGCCGAGCTACCACCGCGAGATCGCCACCCGGTTCGGCCGCGACGGTGCCTGGGGTCAGTGGGTCGGGCGCTGGACCGCCGAGGAAGGCCGGCACGGGGTCGCGATCCGCGATTACCTCGTCGTCACCCGCGGGGTCGATCCGGTCGAACTCGAGCGGCTGCGCATGGTGCACATGAGCGCCGGCTACGACTCCGGGGAGAAGAGCGCGCTGCAGGCCGTGGCCTACGTGTCATTCCAGGAGCTGGCGACGCGGGTGTCGCACCGCAACACCGGCCGGGCGGCCGGCGATCCGCTGGCCGAGCAGCTGCTCCTGCGCATCGCCACCGACGAGAACCTGCACATGGTCTTCTACCGCAACCTCGTGGCGGCCGCCCTGGACCGCGCACCGGACGCCACCATGGCCGCCATCCGCGACGAGGTGGTCGGCTTCGCGATGCCGGGCGCCGGCATGCCGGACTTCCAGCGCAACTCGGTGACCATCGCCAAGGCCGGGATCTACGACCTGCGCCTGCACCACGACGAGGTGGTCGCGCCGATCCTGAAGTTCTGGCGCGTGTTCGAGCGGGCCGACTTCGGCCCGGCCGGCGAACGAGCGCGGGAGGAGCTGGCCGAGTTCATGACGGCCCTCGACGGCCAGGCCGCCCGCTTCGTCGAGCAGCGGGAACGGCTGCTGGCCCGGCAGGCGGCCCGCGCGTGAGCCAAGGTCACTGCACGGATTCGTGGCGGGGCCGAAGCTCCTGAACTATGGCCCGGCCGAGGCGGTGCTGATCGGGCTGGCGGCGGCCGGCGGCCGGCGGCAAGAACGCTTCTTCCCAACCTGTCGCGCGCGAATCTGCCAGAATCGAAGGCATGAAACCCCGGGCCCTGGTGGTCGACGACGACGCCGCGCTGGCCGAGATGTTGGGGATCGTGCTGCGCACGGAGGGCTTCGAGCCGGCGTTCGTCGCCGACGGCTCGCGGGCTCAGGCCGCGTTCGAGGAGTTCAAGCCCGACATCGTGCTGCTCGACCTGATGCTGCCGGGCCTGAGCGGGCTGGAGGTGTGCCGAGCCATCCGGGCCACGTCGGGCACGCCGATCGTCATGTTGACCGCCAAGACCGACACCGTGGACATAGTCCTCGGACTCGAGTCCGGCGCCGATGACTATGTCGTCAAGCCGTTCAAGCCCAAGGAACTCATCGCCCGGATGCGGGCCCGCCTGCGCCAGCACGACGATGTCGCGGCCGAGACGCTGACCATCGGGCCGGCCGACGACCCGGTCAGCATCGACGTGCTGGCCCACCAGGTGGTGCGCGCCGGACGACCCATCGCCCTGACCCCGCTGGAGTTCGACCTCCTCGTCGCGCTGGCCCGCAAGCCCCGTCAGGTGCTGACCCGCGAGCTGCTGCTGGAACAGGTCTGGGGCTATCGCCACGCGGCCGACACCCGGCTGGTCAACGTGCACGTGCAGCGCCTGCGCTCCAAGGTCGAGCGCGATCCGGAGAACCCGGAGGTCGTGCTCACCGTCCGCGGCGTGGGTTACCGGGCCGGCACGCCGTGAGCGCGCACCGGCCGAGGCAAGAGCGCGGCGATGACGTCCGCCCGGCCGGGTAGCCGACGCACGCCGCGCGTCGACGGCGCCGCGCTCACCCATCAGGACCGATGGTTGATGCGGAGGCCCACCACCACTCGGCTCCGGTCGCTGCCAACCACGGTGATGCGCTTGTGGTCGCGTTCGCTGCAGATCCGCGTCGCGGCCACCACGCTGTTGGTCACCGGGGTGTTCGTCTTCGTGATCGGCGTGTTGCTGGTGAACCAGATCAGTAGCGGCGTGCTGCGGGCCAAGCGCGACGTAGCCATCGTTCAGGCCAACGCGGGGCTCAAGTCGGCCGAGACGATGCTGAGCACGGTGTCCGCCGGCGACGTCACCGGTATTGCGCCGGTGCTGCGCCAGCTCAGCACCCCGAACGACGACAGCTCCGCCGATACCGGGTTGTTCTACACCTCGATCCGCGCGGCGGACCCGGCCCTGCAGCGGCTGTTGGCCACCCAGCCGGAAGTGCCGGACTCGTTGCGCACGGTGATTTCCGGCGGGGGCACCCGCACGCAGGCGCTGCAGTACGCGCAAGTCACCGATCCGAAGAACAAGACCGGGCGCACCATCACCGCCCTCGTGGTCGGCGAGGCGGTCACCGCCCCGGCCGGCTCGTTCGAGCTGTACTACATCTTTCCGCTCGGCTCAGAGCAGAACACCCTGGCCCTGGTCCGGCGCACGGTGCTGGTGGCCGGCCTGGCCCTAATGGTGCTGATCGCGGCCATCGCGGTGCTGGTCACCCGCCAGGTAGTACGCCCGATGCGGCTGGTCGCCCAGACCGCGCAGCGGATCTCCGGCGGCGACCTCTCCCAGCGGGTGGTGGTCCGCAACGACGACGAACTGGCGGTCCTGGGCCGCTCCTTCAACGAGATGGCGGTGAGCCTGCAGGGCCAGATCCGGCGCCTGGAGGAGCTGTCCCGGTTGCAACGGCGCTTCACCAGCGACGTCTCGCACGAGCTGCGCACCCCACTGACCACGGTGCGGATGGCCGCGGAGATCCTCTACGCCCGGCGCACGGACTTTCCGGCCGATCTGCGGCGATCGACAGAGCTCTTACGCGACGAGCTCGACCGGTTCGAGACGTTGTTGGCCGACCTGCTCGAGATCAGTCGTTACGACGCCGGGGTGGCCAACCTCGAACTGGAGCCCGTCGATCTGCGCAACCTCGTGGCCGCGGTCGTATCGAGCACCCGCTCGCTGGCCGCGGCCCAGGGCTGCGAGGTGCGGGTCGACGCGCCCGCCGCACCGGTGCGCGCCGAGGTGGACCCGCGACGGATCGAACGCGTGCTCCGCAACCTGATCGGCAACGCGATCGACCACAGCGAAGGGCGACCCGTCGACGTCACGGTGCGCCGCCGCGGCGTCGCGGTCGAGATCCTGGTCCGCGACCGCGGCGTGGGTCTGCGCCCGGGCGAGGCCGGCCTGGTCTTCAATCGGTTCTGGCGCGGAGATCCGTCGCGCAGCCGGCTCACCGGCGGCACCGGGCTCGGCCTGGCCATCAGCCTCGAAGACGCGCGCCTGCACGGCGGGTGGCTGCAAGCGTGGGGCGAGCGGGGCCGCGGGGCGCTGTTCCGGCTCACCCTGCCGGTGAGCCCCGACCACCCGTTGCCGGCCGAAGGGGCAGGGCTCGAACCCGAACCCGACGTGAAACCCGGCGACCGGGTGATGGGGCCGGGTCCGGCGGCCGCACGGAGATCGAGCACGGTGACCTCGCCGTGAGCCGGCTTTCCCCCGGCGGGCGCTCCTGCCGTGGCCGGCTCCTCGCCGCGCTGTTCGCCGTGACCGCGGTGGTCACCGGCTGCTCGGGCGTCCCGCGCTCCTCGGTGCCGCTGGCGGTACGCACCCTGGACGACGCCGGCAACCCGACGCCGGAGCTGACGGTGCGCCCGGAACCGGACGACGATCCACGGACGACGGTCGACAAGTTCTTGCAGGCCAACGTGAGCAAGGACGAGCAGCATCCGACGGCGCGGACCTTCCTCACCGATGCGGCGGCCGGCAAGTGGCAGGACCGAACGGTCACCGTCGTCGACGACTACCGGGTCGGTGTGCTCGACCACGGCGTGCTGCCGGTGACCGGGCGGATCGTCGGCAGCCTGGACAGCATCGGCGTGTACACCCCGACGTTGGCCGGCGCGGGCGCGAGCCAGGAGCGCACCTTCCTGTTCCGGCTGACGTCGGTGAACCGGCAGTGGCGCATCAGCGAGCCCCCTCGCGGCCTGTTGATCCGGCGCAGCGACTTCGAGGCGACCTACCGGCGGCGGCCGCTGTACTTCTTCGACCAGCAGGAATCGCGGCTGGTGCCGGATCTGCGCTACAGCGCGGCCGAGCAGCAATCGCTGGCCACCTGGTTGCTCACCGAGCTCATCACCGGCGCCCAGCCGGCCTTGCAAGCCACCCTGCGCAACGAGTT
This sequence comes from Actinomycetota bacterium, assembly GCA_030947395.1. Lineage (GTDB taxonomy): Bacteria > Actinomycetota > Actinomycetes > Mycobacteriales > Jatrophihabitantaceae > JALZBL01. Next base: position 4,285 of record JALZBL010000070.1, read on the forward strand.
CCCTGACCAGCTCAAGTCCGAGCGGGCCAAGGTCACCCTTGGCGCCCCGGTGGTCAGCATCCAGCTACCGGGACTTTCACAGGCCGAGCCACAGATCGCGGCCCGGGTGGCCGCCCAGATCGCCTATACCTTCTACTCCTTCCAGGCTTCGCAGCCGATCACGTTGCTCGACGGCCCCACGCCGGTGCCCTTGGGCGCCTCCATCCCGGCGAACTTCACGCGGGAGACGTTTGCCTCCCTCAGCCCCGTGCCGAGCACCACGCCGTCGTTGTACTACGTGCGCAACGGCGCCCTGGTCGGGGCCGCCTCCCTGCCGGTGCCCGGACCGGCCGGTACCGGGCGGTACGCGCTGCGCTCGGTGGCCGTAACCGGGACGGAGGGGGACCTCACCGTGGCCGGCCTCGCGTCACCCGGTACCACCCTGTTCCGGGGCCCGGCTCGCGGGGCGCTGTCACCGGTATCCCTGCCGGCCCCGGCGACCACCCGGCCCGACTTCCGGCCGGGTCCCTCTCACGAGGTGTGGCTCGGGGCCGGTCCGGCCGTGCTACGCGTCATCGGGGCCAAGGTGACGCGGGTGGCCGTCACGGCGGTGGGTCCCGCACCGCTCGGGCAGAAGCTGTTAGCCGTGCGCTTCAGCCCCGACGGTGCCCGGGTGGCCCTCGTCTACGCCGCACCCGCGAACTCATCGGTCTGGATCGGCACCGTCGGTACTGGTGACGAGCCGGTGCGGATCGAGTCGCTGCGGCAGGTGACGCCCATGGACTGGCGGGTCACCGACGTCGCGTGGTCCGACGCGGAGTCGCTGCGGGCGATCGGGTCGTCGGTTACCAACGGCGACATCGAGATCTGGTCCTTCGCCGAGGACGGGACGGCGCCGGAACTTCACAGCGCGGCCAATCTTCCCGCTGCCCCGGATGCCGTCGCGGCCGGAAGTGGAGTCTCGACGGTGGTGTCGGCGGCGGCAACGGTGTGGCGCGAGGAGCCCGGCGGCGGTTGGGCCGATGCCCTTCCGCGCGACAAGCCGGACGGATCGGCGCCGATCTTTGCCGGGTGAATCACTTCGGCCAGGTCGAGCGCCGGTACTCCATTCACCTCGCCGTCCACAACCCTGACGTCGCCCGCGCCGCGCGCCGGCATCCGAGGCCAGGGTGAAGGCATGAACCGATCACCCATCGTTCGCCCCGCTGGCGCCCCCGACCGGCCGATCGACGGCCGGTTGCCCGGCTGGCCGGTACGGCTATCCCCCGCGCGCGGGCAACGGAGGGACGAACCGGCCCAGGCGCGACAGGCGTGGCCCGACCTCGTCGATCTAGTCCTCCCGCGCCGATGTCTGGGGTGTGCCCGGCCCGGGTGGGTGCTGTGCGAGGACTGCGGCGTCCCTCGACCGGTGGAGCGCTACCTGGCCGGCGTGGGCACCGTCCACGCCGCCGCGCCGTACCGCGGGCCGATCCGGCGGGCGGTCATCACCTACAAGGAGCGCGGGCGCCGAGAGCTGGTGGCCCCGCTGGCGGTCCTGCTCGCCCACGCCGTCGACCGCACCGCGGTTAGCTCCGCTGCCCTGCCGAACGCCGCCCGTGCTCACTGGCGACCGCCGGTCCATCTCGTGCCGGTGCCCAGTAGCCGGCGGGCCCGCGGCGAGCGCGGCTTCGATCACCTGCGGTTGTTGGCCGATACCACGGCCGCGGCGATGGACGCCAGGACGTGGCCGTTGTTGAGCGTGGCGCGCACGGTCGAGGACACGGCCGGCCTGGGCGTGCGCGAGCGTCGGCAGAACCTGGCCGGGGCGTTCGTCGCCCGCCGGCGTCGGGCGGGGGAGCCCCCTGAGGTGATGATCGTCGACGACGTGATCACGACCGGCGCATCGGTGCGTGAGGCCGCGCGGGCCCTGCACGCCGCTGGCTGGCGCGTTGCCGCAGTGGCCGTCGTTGCCGCCACACCGCGCCGTTGCGGTCCACGCCGAGCCACCCCGGCGGCCGGCCTGGCCGACCCGGCGCTGGCCGCGCGCACCGGACGGAGATAACGTCATCACGACCTGACCGTGCCGGGCGCACGATCGGCCCCGGCGGCCGGCGCGCCCGTCCCATTGGAGGTCCCATGGAACTGGTGGTTCGCGGACGCAACGTCGAAGTTCCCGATCACTTCCGGATGCACGTCGCGGAGAAGTTCGCGCGGGTAGAGCGTTATGACGCGCGGATCATCCGCACCGACGTGGAGCTCCTGCACGAGAAGAATCCGCGCCAGTCCGACATCTGCCAGCGAGTGGAGATCACCTGTCGGGTGCGCGGACCGGTGGTGCGGGCCGAGGCGTGCGCGCAGGACTTCTACGCCGCGCTCGACGCCGCCATGGACAAGATCGAACGCCGGTTCCGCCAATCGGCCGATCGCCGGCGGGTCCACCACGGGCGGCACACCCCGACGTCGGTGGGTGCGGCCACCGCCGGTCTGTCCAACGCAGTCATCACCGAACCTGATGCGAGCATTACCGAACCTGATGCGAGCCCGCCCGACTCGACCCTGCTTACCACCAGTGCGCCCGACGACGGGCCCGGACGCATCGTGCGGGAGAAGGTCCACCCGGCCACGCCGATGTCGATCGAGCAGGCGCTGCACGAGATGGAGCTGGTCGGGCACGATTTCTACCTCTTCCACGACTCGGCCCAGGATCGGCCCAGCGTGGTCTACCGCCGCCGCGGCTACGACTACGGCGTGATCCGGCTCGGAGACTGATCGCACCGGCCGCGGCGAGCCTGCCGCAGTCCCATGGGCCCCACTCGTACCGTCGCAGGCGTCGAACCCCGCGTGCTGGCGCGCGGCGAGCGGGAGGAAGCCCACGATGGCCCATTACCGATACGTCGGTCGGCACCGCCTCGGTCGCCCCGGCCTCGTCCACGTGTGGGCCCTGATGACCCGCCCGGCCGGCCGTAGTGGCCGGCGTTGGTTCGGTCTTCGCCTCGGCCCGGTCAAGCACGGGGCGACGGTCGTCGCGCTGCCCGTTCGTCCCGCCCGGCTGCACGCTGCGTCCTCGCGCGCCGCCTGAGCGCGCCGACGATCAATCCGAACGCCTGGGGCGCACCGCTCAGCGCGCGGTTTCCGAGCCCACCCGAAGACTCAATCCCCGGCGAGCGCGTAGAAACGAACCTCGTTGGCGAAGCCGCCGCCGGCCTCG
>JALZBL010000354.1 GCA_030947395.1 Actinomycetota bacterium
GGCGCGGTACCAGCCGCACCGGCGGGCGCGGTACCAGCCGCGGCGGCAACCGTCGAGGGGGATACCACCGGGCGGGCCGCGGCGGGAACCACCAGCTCGCGCGGTGACGCTGCCCGCGGGCGGCGCGACAACACCGAGCGGCAGTGGCGGGAGTTGGCCGGCGCCGGACACACCCAGCTCAGCCGCAGCGTCACGATCAGGGTTCGCGACGCGCTTCGCCCGTCGGCGGAGGAGATCACCGAGGCGGAGGCCACCGTGGAGATCCGCCGCCGCAACTGGACGCCTCCCCCGGCGTCGGGCTGAGCCGGCGCTCAGTCGGGGACGGTGCCGGTGCGTTCGTAGTCGGCGACCAGGTCGATGCGCCGCTGGTGACGCGGATCGTGGGAGAACGGTGTGGCCAGGAAGATCTCCACCAGGGCAATCGCCTCATCGAGGCGGTGCATCCGCGCCCCCACGCTGACCAGGTTGGCGTCGTTGTGCTGGCGACCCAGGGTGGCCGTCTGCTCACTCCAGGCCAGCGCACAGCGCACGCCGGCCACCTTGTTGGCCGCGATCTGCTCGCCGTTGCCCGATCCCCCGATCACCACACCCAAGCTGCCGGGGTCGGCCACCACCCGTTGCGCGGTCTCTATGCACGGGCCGGGGTAGTCGTCGTCCGGGTCGTAGGTGAGCGCGCCGCAGTCGACCGGCTCGTGGCCGAGTTCGGGCAGCCGGGTGAGCAGCGCCGCCTTCAGTTCGAAACCGGCGTGATCACTGCCCAGGTAGACGCGCATCGCCTCAGCCGTTCGGGTAGTCGAACTGCGGGGATTCGGTGCGGGTGCGCTTGAGCTCGAAGAAGTAGGGATTGCGCGCCAGCAGCACGGCTCCGTCCCACATCTGGCCGGCCTCCTCGCCGCCGGGGATGCGGGTGATCACCGGGCCGAAGAACGCCGAACCGTCGACGTGGATGACCGGCGTACCCACCTCCATGCCGACCGGGTCCATGCCTTCATGGTGGGACTTGCGCAGTGCCTCGTCGAAATCGGCGGAATCGGCGGCATCGGCCAGGTCGGCCGGCAGACCGGCTTCGCTGAGCGACTCCTCCAGGACGGTGCGATCGAAGTCGCGGCCCTGGTCGTGATGCCGGGTGCCCAGCGCGGTATAGAGCGGCAGGAGCACGTCTGCCCCGGAGTGTTGCTCGGCCGCGATGCAGACGCGGACCGGGCCCCACCCCTCGTCCATCATCGTGCGGTAGTCCTCGGCCAGGTCGCGTCCCTCGTTCAGCACCGAGAGCGACATGACGTGCCAGCCGATGGTCATCCGGCGCACCTTCTGCGCCTCGAGAATCCACCGGGAGGTGACCCAGGCGAACGGGCACAAGGGGTCGAACCAGAGGTCGGCCTGCTGGATCGGCTGAATGATCTCGGACGAAGGGATCCCGGACGAAGGCGACGGCGCGGAAGTCTCATGCACCCAAACGACACTACCGACCGCACCGCCGGCGAAGCCGTGAAAGACTATTTGCAGACTTCGTCCCCGTTCAACCGACCAGCGGGTACCGGCCCTTGATCCGCGACAGGAGCCCGTTCGTGACCCTTGACGTGCCGAACCTCACCCGCGACGACGCGCAGATGCGCGCCGACCTGCTCTCGGTGGAGTCCTACACCATCTATCTCGATCTCACCGGGCCGGATGGCGCGCCCTCGACAGACCGCTTCCGCTCCCGGGTCGAGGTCCGCTTCTCGGCGGCCCGCCCTGGTTCATCCACGTTTATCGATCTGGTCGCCGAGTCCATCCAGGAGGCGAGCCTCAACGGCCGCCCGGTCGACCTCGGCGGCTACGAGCCGGCTGAAGGTCTCGTCCTGCCCGAACTGGCCGAGCACAACCTGCTGGTGCTCGACGCCACCTGCCAGTACACCAATACCGGGGAGGGCCTGCACCGCTTCGTCGACCCCGTAGACGACGAGGTCTACCTGTACTCCCAGTTCGAGACGGCCGACGCCAAACGGGTGTACGCCTGCTTCGACCAGCCCGACCTGAAGGCGGCGTTCACGGTCACCGTCACCGCTGCGGCGCACTGGAAGGTGGTCGCCAACGGCGCGGTGGACCGCGTCGACGACCACGACAACCGGCGCAGCTGGCACTTCGTGACGACCCAGCGGATGAGCCCCTACATCACCGCCCTGGTCGCCGGTCCGTACCACGAGGTGCGCCGCACGCACGACGGCATCGACCTGGGGCTGTTCTGCCGGGAATCGCTGGCCGAGTTCCTCGACGCCGACCAACTGTTCACCGTCACCGGCCAGGGCTTTGACTGGTACCACGCCAACTTCGGCGTGCGCTACGCCTTCGGCAAGTACGACCAGCTCTTCGTACCGGAGTTCAACGCCGGAGCGATGGAGAACGCCGGTGCGGTGACGTTCCGCGAGGACTACATCTTCCGCAGCAAGGTGACCGGGGCGCGCTACGAACGCCGCGCGGAGACGATCCTGCACGAGATGGCCCACATGTGGTTCGGCGACCTGGTAACGATGCGCTGGTGGGACGATCTATGGCTCAACGAGTCCTTCGCCACCTACGCCTCGGTGCTGTGCCAGACCACGGCCACCCAGTGGCAGCAGGCCTGGACGACGTTCGCCAACGTCGAGAAGACTTGGGCCTACCGCCAGGACCAGCTG
>JALZBL010000071.1 GCA_030947395.1 Actinomycetota bacterium
TTGCGGACCAGGTTCACCGACAGGGCACCGGCCACCACGGCGGTCACCGCGGCCACGGCGATGCCGACCAGCGAGATCCGCGCCGCCAGCCCCCGGGCTCGGCGCGCCGCCAGCCGGGGCGAACCCGTGGTCATCGCCGCGCTTGCTCCTCGACCGAGTAGCCCACGCCCCGCACGGTGCGGATGGGGTTGACCGAGCCGAGCTTGGCTCGAACCTGGGCGACGTGGACGTCCACCGTGCGCAGCCCGGCGACGGCCGAATAGCCCCACACCTCGCTCATCAGCTGCTCGCGGCTGAACACCCGCCCCGGGCGGCGCATGAGGAACGCGAGCAGTTCGAACTCGGTCGCGGTGAGGGCCACCTCCTCCCCGGAGACGTACACCCGGTGCGCGGCCGGATCCAGCCGGACCGACCCGATCTCGATCGGGCTCGCCCGTTCGTCCGGGCGCCCGTCGGCCCGCCGCAGGACGACCCCGACCCGAGCCACCAGCTCCCGCGGCGAGAACGGCTTGGTGACGTAGTCGTCCGCCCCCAGCTCGAGTCCCACGATGCGGTCGATCTCGTCGTCGCGGGCGGTGACGAAGATGACCGGGGTCCAGTCGCCGTCGGCCCTCAGTCGACGGCAGACCTCGACCCCGTCCAGGCCGGGCAGCCCGATATCGAGAATGATCGCCGACGGGCGGATGCCGCGGACCGCGACCAGGGCGGCGGCGCCGTCGCGCTCCACGTGCACGCCGTAGCCGGCGCGCGACAGGTGCAGGCGGACCAGGTCGGCGATGGCCACTTCGTCCTCGACCACCAGTACGACGCCCCGGTTCGATGCGGGACGGGAGTCGGTGCTCGGCACGGGCGAACTGTACTGAGCGCACGGCACGGGGACTCCTCGCACGATCACGATCAGGTTCGGATCGCATCAGCGGTCCGCCGGCCATCCGGGTGCGGCCGGACATTCGGGGCAGATGGTGCTCGAGTTTCCCATGAGGTAGCGGGCCAGTTACGCTTCCGGCCATCCGGGGGAAGCACGGACACGGGGAACGTCCAGTCGCTCCACGACTCGAAAGGCTTCCCCGATGCGCTTGATTCCCCGTCTGCGCCAACCTCGCTTCCCGTCGCTTGCGCTCGCCGCGGGCCGGCCCGGCCGGTCGACGCGCCGGCTGACCGCGCTCGCGGTCGCCGCCCTGGCCTGTGCCGGCTTCGTCGTCGCCGCCACGCCCGCTTCGGCGACCGAGCTCCAGATGGAGGCGGCGGTGTTCAGCGTGCTCAATCACGAACGCGCCGTGCACGGACTGGGGGCGCTGGGAAGAGACGTCCGGCTGACCAACGCGGCGCGGCGCCACAACTACGCGATGGCGGCCCGGAATCTGATGTCGCACCAAGTTCCCGGTGAAGCGTCGTTGGGCCCGCGGATCTCCCGGTGCGGGTACGCCGGCGGGCGGTGGCGTTCGGCCGGGGAGAACATCGGCTGGAACACCGACGGCACCACTCGGGGCGCGGTGACCCTGGAGACGATGATGTACAACGAGAGAGCGCCCTACAACGGGCACCGGCTCAACATCTTGTCCCGATCGTTTCGCCACGTCGGCATCGACGTCTACGTCGACATCCGCCACCGCAAGATCTGGCTGACCGAGGACTTCGGCCAGCCCGCCTGAGGCGCAACCCACCGGCCCGACGGGTCGCCCGGCCCGGGCCCGGCCCGCTGGGTCGCCGGGCCCGGCCCGGCGCCAGGAAATCCCCGGCCGGTGTCACCGGGATATGACAGCATCCGAAGGTGCTCCACGTGGCCCGCTCCCAGCGCTCCCGCCCAAATCCGGCGGCGGCGCGGTGAGCCGCCCCCGCCGCACCGTCGTCTCGGTGCACGCTCATCCCGACGACGAGGCTCTGCTGACCGGTGGCACGCTGGCGCGGCTGAGTGCGGGCGGCCATCGGGTGGTGATCGTCGTGGCCACCGATGGCGCGGCCGGGCTCAGCGATCGCGCCGGTGGGCCGGACCTCGGCTCGCACCGGATGGCCGAGCTGCGTCGCAGCGCGCAGATCCTGGGCTGCGCCCGCGTCGTCGGCCTGGGCTACGCCGACTCGGGCTGGGTCGGCGGATCCCCGCAGGCGCCGCCGCCGGGCAGTTTCGCCGCGGTCAGCGTCGAGGAGGCGGCCGGCGCCCTGGCCGCCGTCCTGCGGGAGGAAGAGGCCGACGTGGTCACCGTCTACGACCGGGCCGGTGGGTACGGCCACGCCGACCACGTGCGGGTGCACGAGGTCGGGATCGCCGCCGCCCGACAGGCCGGTGTACCCCGTGTGCTCGAGGCTACGATCGACCGTTCCCATATCCGGTGGGCGCTCCGTATCCTTATCGTGATGCATCTCGTTCCCGGGGGCACCGCCGTCCACAGCGCGTCGCGCTGGTACTCCTCCCGTGAGGAGATCACGCACAAGGTGTCCGTCCGTGCCTATGCCGCCCAGAAGCGCGCCGCGCTGGCCTGCCACCGCTCGCAGGCCGCCGGCGGCGCCGGTCCGCGGACGGCCGCCTTGCTCCTGCGGCTGCCCCGGCCACTGTTTGCTCGCGTCTGCGGCACTGAGTGGTTCATCGAGCACGGCGCCGAGGTACCCGCTCATCCGATCACCGATCCAATGATCGCCGCCCCCGGGTCGGCGCGGACCCACGGCGCCGGTGCGCCGTGAGCAGGGTCGGGTAACCGCCGTGACTGCGCCAACCACCACCGAGCGCGCCGCCGTACCGGCGGCCGGTGCGGCACCTCGCGTGCGGTGGTACTGCCACCGGCGGTTCCACCTCGCGATGTCGCTGATCCTGGTCGGTGCTTCGATCGGCATCGTCTCCCGGGTGCCTCACCTGACTGGATCGACCTGGACCGATGTCTTCCACAACATTCGCACGATCGGTGCCGGCACCGCGGTAGAAGTCGCCGCCCTCTGGCTCGGCGGGCTGATCGTCTACTCGATCGCCATGGTCTCCTCCATGCCCGGCCTCTCGCACAAGCGGGCCCTGGCACTGAACCTGGCCGGCAGCAGCGCGGCGAACCTGCTGCCGTTCGGTGGGGTCGTCGGCGCCGGGATCAACGTGGCGATGGTGCGTTCCTGGCGGCTGTCCGTGCGGGGGTTCGCCAGCTCGACGGCCGTGCTCAACGTCGTCAACCTGATCACCAAGCTGCTGTTGCCGGTGATCGCCGGCATTGTGATCAGCAACCAGGCGGCCGCGGCGCCCTGGCTGGGCCGGTCAGCCTACGTCGCCTCGGCGGTGGCCGGGGGCCTGGTTGTGGTGCTCGTCAGTGCCTTGATCATGCCCTCCTGGGCGCGTCGGGTGGATGTGATCCTGCGTCAGCTCCAGCGTCGGTTCGGCCGGCGGCACTCCTCCGCCCCGCCGGACGGCGACGGGCACGTCACGATCCTGCAGCGGCAGGTGCGCGAGATCTTCCGTGATCGCTGGTTCGGGCTCACCCTGGGGATGATCGGCTACGTCATGATGCAGTGGGCGCTGTTCGCGCTCTGCCTGCACGCCGCCGGCGTCGGCGCGCATTCCGACGTGGTGTTCGCCGCCTTCGCCGTCGAGCGAGCGCTGACCCTGGCGGTCGTGACTCCGGCCGGGACCGGGCTGGCCGAGGTCGCGGCCACCGGACTGCTGGTGGCGCTCGGGTTCTCTCCAGCCGCCAGCGCCACCGGAGTGCTGCTGTACCGGCTGTTCGTCTACGTCGCCGAGATCCCGGTGGGCTTCGCGGTGGTCGGCGGGTGGGCCGCCCGGCTCGCGCGTCGCCGCCGGCTCGCGGCCGCGGCTGAACCGGTCGCACCGACCGCCGCCGGCTCGTCGCCGCCCGCCGTCGTGGCACCCGTTGCCGCCGCCGGGCCGACGGGGCGCGCCGGGGACGTCAACGCCAGTCCGACTCCCACCGCCACTGCTCCGCCCACGGCGTCCAGCAAGTAGTGGTTGCCGGTGGCGATCACCACGAACGTCGTCGCCACCGGGTACAGCAGGGCCAGCCAGCGCCGGCGCCCGGCCCCCGTGCTGATCAGCACGATCGCACACCACACCGCCCAGCCCACGTGCAGGCTCGGCATCGCGGCACAGTCGTTGACCACCGCATCACTGCTCGCGGCCACCGTGCCGAAGACGTGGTGGACCACCGCGGTATCGACGATGCCCGGGACGGCCAGACGGGGCGGAGCCACTGGGTACAACCAGAAGACGGCCAGAGAACCGAAGCTCGTCACGACCAGGGCGGAGCGGAATCGGCCGTACACGTCCGGGCGACGCAGGAAGAGCCAGATCAGCAGGGACGTCGTGACGCCGTAGTGAAAGACGTTGTAGTAGTAAGCCGTCCCGATGGCGAACCAGTCGAACCGGTTAACGAACTCGTTGACCGACGGGTCGATATCGATGTGGAGCCACTGCTGCCAGTGCGCTACGTCACGCCCGTGGGCGTAGGCCAGCGCACGCTCGAAATCGACCGCGTTCTGAACCGCTTCGTAGAGGAGGTAGCCGAACACGATGACGCCGACCTCGACCCACCAGGACTGCCGGCCCCAGGCCAGCCCGAACCGGCGGCGCCGCGGCCCCGGATCGGCCGACGCCTCAGCGCTGCGGTACTGGTCGGCGTCGAGCGCCATGCCACGGACTCCCTGGATCGAGGGCCCTGGTTCGACCCGATGCCGCCGCCGCGCCGAGGCAGATCACGGCGGGTAGGAGCGGACGTATTCGCGAGCCCCAATCGTATCGTGGCGGTCACGGCGGAATCAGTCGATCGGCGACGCCCACGCCGGACGCCGGATGAGGCAGAACGGGTGACCGGACGGATCGGCGAACACGTGCTCGCCGCCGAGTGGAGTCGCGCCCAGGCCCCGCACCGCCGCGTCAGCGACGCTGAGGTTGTCGACCATGACGTCGAAATGGACCTGCTGCGGGTAGGCCGGATCCGGCCACCGCGGCGGGCGGTGATCGGGGGCGAGCTGGAAGGCCAGCCCGGAGGTCCGGTCGTCCACCGAGACCACCACCCAGTCCGGGCTGCGGTAGGTGATCGGCTGGCCCAGCAACCGCGACCAGAACGCCGCGGTTGCGGCCGGGTCGACGCAGTCGAGCACCGTGTGGTGCAGCCGTCCGATGCTCATTGACGAACCTCCTCGGCGGAATCCGGGCGGACCGGCGCGGTAGGCATCCGCAGCTCAAACCGGGTGCCGCCGAGCGGCGAGTCCTGGATCGCGACCTGCCCGGCGTGGGCGGCGGCAATCTCTCGGACCAGCGCCAGGCCGAGGCCTGACCCGCCGGTCCCGCGGTCGCGGGCGGTGTCGAGGCGGGTCCAGCGCTCGAAGACGCGGGCGCGGTCGGCGTCGGGGATGCCCGGACCGTCGTCGTCGATGTCCAGGATGGCGACCCCGTCACGCTCGGTGACCGTGGTGCGCACGGTCAAGGCGTGCTTGCGGGCGTTGTCCGTGACGTTGCGGACCAGGCGCTCCAGATCGTCGGGGTCACCGATGACGGTAACCGGCGGGCCCGAGGCGGACGCGAGTTCGGTCAAGTTGATCGGGCCCCGCCGCATCGCCAGGCCGGCTTCGAGGCGACCGAGCAGTAGCAGGTCCGCGGTCAGCCGGCTCAGTCGATCGACCTCGACGCCCAGCTCGGCGACGAGCTCCGGGGTGGTCACGCTCGATGGATGAGAAGCGGCGACATCGAGCTGGACCCGGATGCTGGCCAGCGGGGAACGCAACTCGTGGGCCGCGTCGGCAAGGAAGCTGCGCTGGCGGGCCAGCGCCTGGTTGAGCCGGCCCAGCAGCTGGTTCAGCGTACGTCCGAGCCGCGTTATCTCGTCGTCGCCGGATCCGACCGGCAGCAACGGGGCCGGCTCGGGTTCGGTCCCCGAGGGCGGGTTCGTCGGCGGGATCAGGCGGTGGGTTGACGGATCGGCCAGCGCCGCGGCCGCCGCCCGCAGCCGCTCCACCGGCCGCAGCGTTGAGCCGATGACGATCCACTCCAGCACGGCGACCACGGCGATGAGCGCGGGCACGAGCAGGAGCAGCACGATCATGAGTGACTGCCGAGCTCGCCGCACGTCGGCCAATGGCACGCCGACGACTACAAGGACGCGCTGTCCACGCAGGGTCTCTGGCTGGGTGTGCAGGCGTAGCGGCACCGAGCCGTACGGGTTCTCCTCGTCGGTCGAGTCCCGGGCCACGCGAAGCGACGGTTCGGGACGGGTCAGGGGCAGCACCAGGCTGGCCGAAGGGCTGGCGGCCAGGACGGTGCCGTCACCGGCGATCACCTGGGCCAGCAATGAGGACCCGGCCGGCACGGGCAGTGGAGAGCCCAGCTGGTCGTCGCGGGCCAGCCCGGCGACGATGTCGGCTTCGGCGTGCGTCTGGGCGTCGAGGTCGTGGGTGCGGCGCGCGGAGAAGATGACGATCACCATGACCGTCGCGACGAGCAGGGCAATCGTCAGCGGCACGATCGACAGGATCACCAGCCGGGTACGAACGGCGCGCGTGCGCCACCAGGTCACCACCGGCCGAGCGAGGTTCACGGTCCAGCCATGCCGTAGCCCCCGTGCACGGTGACGATCGCTTCCGCGCCCAGCTTGCGGCGCAGGTAGCCGATGTAGACCTCGACGAGGTTCGTCGCCCCGTCGGGGTTCGCGTCGAACACCTTCTCCAGCAGTTCCACCTTGCTGACCGCGGCCCCGTCGTGACGCATCAAGTGCTCGAGCAACCGGTATTCCCGAGGGGAGAGGTCGACCGCGCGCTCACCGGCCAGGACGCTGCGCCGAGCCGGGTCCAGGCGGATCCCGTTGCTGGTCAGCACCGCCGGCCGGGGTTCCCGGCCGCGCCGGCCCAGCGCGCGCAGCCGGGCGAGCAGCACGACGTAGGAGAACGGTTTCACGAGGTAGTCGTCGGCGCCCAAGTCGAGCGCGTCGGCGACGTCGTACTCACCGTCCTTGGCCGACAGCACCAACACCGGCGTCCAGTCGGCGCGAGCGCGCAACTGGCGAAGCACCTCGTAACCCGACAGCCGGGGCAACATGATGTCGAGCACGATCACGTCGAAGTGGTGCGCGCCGGCCAGCTGCAGCGCCTTCGGGCCGTCACCGGCGACGCTGACGCCGAATCCGTCGGCCGCCAGGCCGCGGGAAAGCGCCGCGGTCATCCCGGCCTCGTCGTCGACCAGGAGCAACCGCACGGTCGTCCACCCCCTGTTCGGTCGCCCACCGGCGTCGTGGGCCGGTCTCATCAGTAGCACACTGGCCGGGGCCGGCCTCTCAGCGTCCTCTCAGGGCACCCGGTGCAGGCTGGCGCGATGACACAACTTCGTTTGCGTCGGCCGTCGCGCCGCCAGGTGGCGTGGGCCGTTCCGGTGGCGACGATCGCCGCGGTAGCCGGCGTCGCGCTGATTCCCTCGACCGCGAGCGCCAATGCGCACCCCAAGCT
>JALZBL010000072.1 GCA_030947395.1 Actinomycetota bacterium
GCTGCGCCCGGTCACCGGACGGCTCGCGAGCACCGTGTCCGCGGGCATCTCCCGGGAGCGCCGCCCGCTCGTCAAGGGCGTCGTCGTGCTCGCCCTTGCCCTGACCTTCGCCGTGTCCACCGCGACGTTCAACGCCACGTACCGCGCACAGGCCGAAGCCGATGCCCAGTTGACCAACGGGGCCGACGTCACCGTGACGGAGTCCCCGGGCAGCATCGTGCCGCCTTCGCAGACGAGTGAGTTGGCCGCGATTCCCGGCGTCCACGCGGTAGAGCCGGTCCAGCACCGCTTCGCCTACATCGGCACCGACCTGCAAGACCTCTACGGCGTTCGGCCGGACACCATCCGCCGGGCCACCGCGCTCCAGAACAGCTACTTCACCGGGGGCACTGCCGCGGGGCTGATGGCCACGCTCATCGCCCGCCCCGATTCCATCCTGGTCTCGGCGGAAACGGTGAAGGACTACCAGTTGCATCCCGGCGACGCGATCAATCTGCGCCTGGTCGACAGTCGCACCCGACAGCGGATCGCCGTTGCGTTCCACTACGTCGGAGTCGTCTCGGAGTTCCCGACGGCCCCCAAGGACAGCTTCTTCGTCGCCAACGCCGCCTACATCACCCGACGGACCGGCAGCGCCGCGGTCGGTTCCTTCCTGATCGACACCGGCGGCCGAAACCAGCACGCGGTCGCCGCCAAGGTCCAGGCCGGGTTGGGCGCCTCGGCCACCGTCACCGACATCTCCACCATCCGCAAATCCGTCGGGTCGAGCCTGACCGCAGTCGATCTGGCCGGCCTGACGCGGGTCGAGCTGACCTTCGCCCTGCTCATCGCCGCCGCGGCCGGAGGGCTGGTGCTGGCCCTCGGTCTGGCTGAACGGCGCCGCAGCCTGGCCATCGCCACCGCCCTCGGGGCCCGACCCAAACACCTGCGGGCCTTCATTGCCAGCGAGACGGTCGTGTTGGGCGTCGGTGGCCTGATCGGTGGCGCGATCACCGGCTGGGTGTTGTCGCAGATGCTGGTGAAGGTCCTGACCGGGGTATTCGACCCACCGCCATCCGCGCTCGCGGTGCCCTGGAGCTACCTTGCCGCGGTTGCCCTGCTGGTCGCGGTTGGGCTGGTGTTGGTCACGGCGGCCGCGATCCGCCTGGCCCGGCGACCGGCGATCAACGTGCTCCGCCGGCTGTAATCGAAAGTTCAGCCACGGCCGCGTCATTGGCTCAATGCACGGTGACTCAAGGCACGGTGACTCAAGGCACGGTGACTCAAGGGCGTCGTCTCCGGTGACTGGCTCGTCGACGACGCCGGAGGAGACGGCGTCGCCGCGTGGGCCACGCTCGTACCGATCGACACGGCTGCGGTGGCGGCGGTGCCGGCGAGCAGCACCGTACGGACGGTGCCCAGGCCGCGCAGGCCCGGGATGAGTTTGAAGGACATTCGCTCGTGCTCCTTTGGTCGAGTGTGGGCCACGGCGGATCCGCTACCCTCTCTCCACCCTGCGCATCGCGCCTGTAAGGAGCATGTCGCCCGGTCTGAACTTCGGCCGCCGGGCGCGGTTGAGCGCTGGCCGACCCGGCTACGGCCGATCCGGCGCTTGCCGTGCGTTAACCGTCCCTGCGCCGTCAGCTATCCCTGCCTCCTCTAGCGTCCCAGGAGAGGCACTCCATCACGACGCGCAACCCGACGATCCGGGTGCATGGCGTGCCCACATCACTAGCCGGCACGGCGGACAGGTACGCAATGGCAAGCAACTCAGTGGTGGTCGCGCTGACCTTGACGTCGGCCTTCGCATTCTCGGTGTCGACGACCTTGAAGAAGGCGAGCTCGGCTCAGGTGCCACCGGCATCCGAGCACGCGGCCGGTCTGGGGCGGTTCATCCGAGCGACGTTGAGCCATCCCCTCTGGCTGGCCGGCCTGGGCGCCGATGCGGTGGGCCTGGGTTTACAGGTGGTTGCCTTGCATATCGGCGCCCTGGCCGTGGTCCAGCCGTTGCTGGTCAGCGGTCTGCTGTTCGCGTTACTACTGCGGCACCGAAGGACCTGGCACATCAGTGGGCGGGAGGTGCTGTGGGCCACCGTGCTCGCCGGGTGTCTGGTCGCCTTCCTGAGCCTGTCCGGGTCAGTGTCGGGCGGCCAACACCCGTCCTCGGCCGACCGGTTGCCGGCGGTGGTGGCCGCGGTGGTGGGCTTGCTCACCGCAGTGGGAAGTTTGGCCATCGCGCGCAAACGGCTTCCTCCGGCCGGCCGAGCGGCCCTCATCGGCGTCGCGGTCGGAGTGGTCTACGCGGCTACCGCGGCGCTGATCAAAGCGGCGACCGACGTGCTGAGTTCGCACGGCTGGTCGGCCGTCCTCCTCAGCTGGCAGCTGTACGCCGTGGTCGCGCTCGGCGCCTTCGGGCTGTTCCTTTCCCAGCTTGCCTTCCAGGCCGGTCCGCTCACGGCCAGCTTGCCCTCGATGGCCACCGTCGACCCGCTGCTCAGCATCGTCATCGGAGTGCTGGTCTACGACGAGCACCTGCGGCGTGGTCCGTTGTCTGGCCTCTTGCTGTTGGGACTGATGCTCCTGCTCGCGACTTCGGTCGTCCAACTCAGCAGCGTGGAGGGGGCCGAAGTGAATGAGCCGGTCGCCGTCGGACCGCATTGAACGCCCGCGCGGCCAGGCCACCCGTGCACCCCGCCCCGAACGGCTCGCGTCGTCGACCGGCCTGGGGGAACTCACCGGGGCCGGGCACCGCGCCGCCGGCTCGTCCGTTGACCGGAGAGGGTCGACGCCGGGCACCACGTTCAGATCATTCTCGGCAGGACCTCACACCAGAAGGAGGCCGCGGTGACTGACCGACCCGACGCCACGCCACCGCAGCCGTCGGCGCGGTGCTCCGTGACGAAGGTGTCGCGGCGCGCGTTGCTCGAAACCGGCGCGGCGGCCCTGCTCGTGGGCTGCAGCGGCACCGGACCGGCCGCCAGCCCACGCCCGATCGGTCAGCCGTCGTCCTCCGAAGCCACCGCCACCGGCCGCCGGCCGCAGGTGCCGAGGCAAAGTGCTGCCCTGCCCAGCGCCCCGCCGGGAGGCGCACCGGCCAAGGAAATCGGGCGTGGGCGGGGACGGAGGCCCGAGGTGGCCCTCACATTCCACGGCGCCGGTGACCCGGCGCTGGCCCGCCAGGTCCTCGCCGTGCTCGCCGCGCACCACGCCCGGGCCACCGTTTTGGCCGTGGGAACTTGGCTGGCGGGACAGACGGCGCTGGGGCACGCCATCCTCGCCGCTGGGCACGACCTGGGCAATCACACGTGGTCCCATCCGACGCTGGCCGACCTGGCTCGCGCGGCCACGCGGACCGAGATCCAACGGTGCCGCAAGGTGCTGGTCGAAGTCGGCGGCTCACCGGGCAGGTTCTTCCGCCCCTCAGGTGGTCAGCGATCAACGGCGCTGATCCGTGAGCTGGCCGGAGCCGCGGGCTACCCGGTCTGCCTTTCCTACGACATCGACTCCCTCGACTGGACCGACCCGGGGCCGGCCGCGATCCGCCACAACACCCTCGCCGCGACCGCTGGTTCCATCGTCAGCCTTCACCTCGGCCACCCCGGCACCGTGGCGGCGATGCCCGGCATCCTGGCCGACCTGCGCGATCGGGGCCTCCGCCCGGTCACCGCCACCGAGTTGCTTCGGCCGTGAACCGCCGTCTCGCGTCGCTGGTTGCCGGGTCCGCCGCGGTATTGATCGCCGCCTGCACGGGCCCGGCGACCCTGCGCCGGGCGCCCACGACGGCCGCGACGGTCACCGGTTCCACGAGGGCGACAACCACCGGCCCATCGGTGACGACGCCCGCCGGGGCCGGGGCGCCGGGGCTACCTTGGCGCCCGCTACTGCCGGGTATGCCCGCCCCCCTGTCGGCGAAAGACGTCTACGCCGCGGACCGGCCGGGGATGCTCAGTCCGGCCGTACGCGGTGATCGGGCGCTGGTCTACGTACCGAACACCAACAGCAACACGGTCAGCGTCATCGACCAGCGCAGCCTGCGCGTCATCGCCACCTTCCCGGGCGGCCGCGAGCCTCAACACGTGGTGCCCTCCTACGACCTGAAGACCCTCTACGTCGCCGCCGACTACGCCCCACCCCGCGGCCGAGGCGCCGGCAGCTTGACCCCTGTCGACCCGCGCACCGGCCGACCGGGTCGCCCCATCCCCGTCGACGATCCGTACAACCTGTACTTCACTCCCGACGGCCGGTTCGGCGTCGTGGTCGCCGAGACCCGCAAGCGGCTGGACTTCTACGATCCCCACACCTGGCGCCGGGTGCATTCGCTACCCGTTCCGTCCTGCGCCGGCGTGGACCACCTGGACTTCAGCGCCGACGGACGCACCCTGCTCGCCAGCTGCGAATTTGCCGACCGGCTGGTGGCGGTCGATGTGGCGGCCCAGAGGGTGCTGAGGACGATCGTCTTGCCCCGCCGACCTGACGGCATGCCCCAGGACGTGAAACTTTCCCCCGACGGCACGGTGTTCTACGTCGCCGACATGATGGCGGACGGGGTGTACCTCATCGACGGCGCCGCGCGCCGGGTGATCGGGTTCGTGCGGACCGGCTACGGCACACACGGGCTCTACATCGACCGCACGTCGACCCGGCTGTTCGTCACCAACCGCGGCGAAGGCAGCATCAGCGTCATCAACCTGGCCACCCGAACCCAGACCGCGAAGTGGCGCCTGCCCGGTAAGTCCAGCCCCGACATGGGCAATCTGTCCGCCGACGGCACCGTGTTCTGGCTTTCCGGGCGCTACGACGCCAGCGTGTACGCCATCAGCACCAAGAACGGGCACCTGATCAAACGGATCCCGGTCGGCTCCGGACCCCACGGGCTATGCGTCTGGCCGCAACCCGGCCGGTACTCCCTCGGCCACACCGGCATCCTGCGATAGCGGCGCTGGCCGCCAGCCAGATGAAGGGCTGGATCTCCTCGCCCGTGACCAGCTGACCAGCTGACCAGCTGACCAGCTGACCAGTTGACCAGCTGACCAGCTGATCAGCCGACGAGGTTCCAGCGCACGACCAGGGTGGCCTCGATGCGCTCGCTGCCCTGCTCGATCGGCACATCGGCCGACGCGGCGCGGGCAACCGGGCCCAGGGACAACCGGTCAGCCCGGGGACCGCCGCCCCCGCCGGCCTCCTCGATGTTCAGGATGGCGCCGAGCCGCCTCCCGGCCAGTTCGGCCAGTTGTTCGGCCTTGGCCAGCGCGTCACCGAAGGCCGCCGCCCGGGCCAGGGCCGCAGCCGGCGCCGGGTCGCTCACCGAGCGGGAGACGTCGTCGACCCGCAGCGCCGAGCCGGCCGCGGTGGCCACCTCGCGCAGAACGCGACCGCTCGTGTCGAGATCGCGCAGCACCAGCTGCAGGGCCTGCCGGCACTCGTAGCCGGTGATTCGTCCGTGGTCGGAATACCGCTGGTTGACGCAGAGGTGGCTGGTGCCGACGTCGGCCGGCTCGACCGCCGCGGCCCTCAGCGCGTCGAGCACTGCCATTGTCGAAGCGCTGGCGGCGTCGAGCGCTCCGGCCACGTCCGCCCCGCTCCCTTCGAGCGCCAGGCTGACCAGCAGCACGTCCGGCGCGACGTCGACCCGCCCGGTACCGCTGACGCTGATCGTGTTGTCGGACTTCGGCGCCACGGGTGTCTCGCCCGCTCAGACCGGCAGGCAGGGCGCGACTTCGGCGGCGGCGTCGGGGCCGTAGGACTCGACCAGCCGGGCGGTGAACTCGCGGGCCCGCACCTCGTACTCCTGGGTGCCGATCGTCTCGAGGACCATCGTCGCCAGCAGGCTGCCGACCTGGGCCGACCGTTCCCACGACAGCCCCCAGGCCCGCGCGCTCAGGAAACCGGCCCGGAAGCCGTCGCCGACGCCGGTCGGGTCAACCTTCGAACGCTCCCGGGCGACCGGCACGTGGATGTGCTCGACGTCGCGGCCGATGATCTCCACCCCGCGCTTGCCCTGGGTGGTGACGCGCACGTCCACCCGCTTGGCGATCTCGGCCTCAGACAGACCGGTCTTCGACTCGAGCAGCTTCTTCTCGTAGTCGTTGGTGAACAGCAGGCTGGCCCCGTCGATCAGCTCCAGGGCGTCGGCGCCGGACATGCGGGCCAGCTGCTGGGACGGGTCGGCGACGAAGGCGTAGCCACGGTCGCGGCACTCCTGGCTGTGACGCAGCATGCCGGCCGGATCGTCGGCGCTGACGACCACCAGGTCGGCGCCCGTCGCCGCCACCACGGGCTCGAGCTCGATCTGGCGCGCCTCGCTCATCGCGCCGGCGTAGAACGAGGCGATCTGATTCATGTCGTCGTCGGTCGTGCACACGAACCGGGCGGTGTGCTTATCGGCCGACACGTGGACGTGTTCGCAGATGACGCCGTTGCGCTCCAGCCAGGACCGGTAGTCGGCGAAGTCGTCGCCCACCGCGCCCAGCAGGATGGGGCGCTGGCCGAGTTGGCCCATGCCGTAGGCGATATTGGCCGCCACCCCGCCCCGGCGCACGACCAGATCGTCGACCAGGAACGACAGCGACACCTGGTGCAACTGGTCGGCCAGCAGCTGATCGGCGAACCGGCCCGGGAAGTGCATCAGATGATCGGTCGCGATCGAACCGGCGAGGATGACGGGCACGAACGGGAACGCTACCCAACCGGGGCGAGAACGGGGCCAGCCGCCGCCGCTCGGTCGCTCAGCCGCAGAAGGAGTTGCCGCAGGCGCAGCCGCCGCTGGCGTTCGGGTTGTCGATCTCGAAGCCCTGCTTCTCGATGGTGTCGGTGTAGCTGATCTCGGCGCCGGCCAGGTACGGCGCGCTCATCCGGTCCACGATCAGCGGCACGCCGTCCTGCTCGATCTCGACATCGCCGTCAAGGAAGCGCTCGTCGAAGAACAGTTGGTACTGCATGCCGGAGCAGCCGCCGGGCTGCACCGCAATGCGAAGGCGCAGGTCGTCGCGACCCTCCGAGGCCAGCAGCTCGCGGACCTTGACCGCGGCGTCGGCGGTCAGCTTCACGCTCTCGGTCGTGGCCGGCGCGACGGTGGAAAGCGAAACGTCCTGGACGGTCATCTGACTGCTCCCGGGGCGGTGACGATGGATGGACCCTGATGGTAGGCCGCGGTGGTCAGCGGCCGACGGGTCCATGCTACCCGGGTGCCGGTCAGCCTCGCGTTATCTTCCCGCTCACGTCCTTGACCGCCACCGGCGTCAGGTTGCGCGTGGCCGGTCCGTTGGTCACCGCGCCCGAGGGATCGAACGTGGAGTTGTGGCACGGGCAGGCGAAGCCGTCCCCGGCGGAGACGAAGTTCACCGCGCAGCCCTGGTGCGGGCAGGTGGAATCCAGCGCGGTGAAGCGGCCGGCCTGCAGCTGCAACACCCACAGGGCAGCGCCGCTGGTGGGGTC
>JALZBL010000355.1:0-1240 GCA_030947395.1 Actinomycetota bacterium
GCGACGACATGGTGCGCACCATCGCCCTGCAGCCGACCGACGGGCTGGTCCGAGGCGCGGAGGTGACCGACACCGGCGCCGCCATCTCGGTGCCGGTCGGCGACATCACCAAGGGTCACGTCTTCAACGCCCTGGGGATCCCGCTGGACGAGGCCGGCAAGGACCTCGACTTCAGCGAACGCTGGTCCATCCACCGCAACCCACCGCCGTTCGACCAGCTCGAGGCCAAGACCGAGCCGTTCTGGACCGGCATCAAGGTCATCGACCTGCTCACCCCGTACGTCACCGGGGGCAAGATCGGGCTGTTCGGTGGCGCCGGCGTCGGCAAGACCGTGCTCATCCAGGAGATGATCTACCGCGTCGCCGAGAACTTCGGTGGTGTCTCGGTGTTCGCCGGGGTCGGGGAGCGCACCCGCGAGGGCCAGGGGCTGATCGAGGAGATGACCGAGTCCGGGGTGCTGGAGAAGACCGCGCTGGTCTTCGGACAGATGGACGAACCACCGGGAACCCGGCTACGGGTAGCGCTGTCGGCGCTGACCATGGCCGAGTACTTCCGCGACGTCCAGGGCCAGGACGTGCTGCTGTTCATCGACAACATCTTCCGCTTCACCCAGGCCGGCTCCGAGGTGTCCACCCTGCTCGGCCGGATGCCTTCGGCCGTCGGGTACCAGCCCACCCTGGCCGATGAGATGGGCCAGCTGCAGGAGCGGATCACGTCCACCCGGGGGCACTCGATCACCTCGATGCAGGCCATCTACGTGCCGGCCGACGACATCACCGACCCGGCGCCGCACACCGCGTTCGCGCACCTCGACGCGACCACGGTGCTCAGCCGTCCCATCTCGGAGAAGGGGATCTACCCGGCCGTCGACCCGCTGGACTCCACGTCGCGCATCCTCGACGCCCAGTACATCGGCCAGGAGCACTACGACGTGGCCGGCGAGACCAAACGGATCCTGCAGCGTTACAACGAGCTCCAGTCGATCATCGCCATCCTCGGCATCGACGAACTGTCCGAGGAGGACAAGATCCTCGTCGGCCGGGCCCGGCGGATCGAGCGGTTCCTGTCGCAGAACACCTTCGTGGCCGAGCAGTTCACCGGCATACCTGGCTCGTTCGTCCCGGTCGAGGAGACGATCGAGGCGTTCCGCCGGCTGACCGTCGGCGACTTCGACAGCTACCCGGAGCAGGCGTTCTTCATGTGCGGCGGCATCGAGGACCTGGAGAAGAAGGCCAAGGA
>JALZBL010000355.1:1340-2643 GCA_030947395.1 Actinomycetota bacterium
AGGAGAGGTAGCGAGAGTCTCAATGGCGACGATGCACGTCGAGCTGGTCTCGGTGGAGCGTCCGTTGTGGTCGGGGGAGGCCAGCGCGGTCTACGCCCGCACACCGGAGGGGGCCATCGGGGTCCTGCCGGGGCACTCGCCCCTGCTGGCCGCACTGGAGCCAGGCTGGGTCGTGCGCATCCAGCCCGAGTCCGGCGACGAGCTGCGGGTGGCCGTCCACGGTGGCTCACTGTCCGTACGTCCCGACGGCGTCTCGATCCTGGCCGAGGTGGCCGAGACGTCCGAGGAGATCGACGTGGCGCGGGCCCGCACCTCGCTGTCGCAGATCGGCGACGCCCAGGACGACGAGTCGGTGGCCGCGCGGGACCGGGCACTGGCCCGCCTGCGCGCGGCCGGCGAAGATCTCTGATCCATTCCTAGCGCGGCGGGGATCCGACAGTGACTCGGGCGGAGCTGATCGCTGGCGCCGTCGTGCTGGCCGCCGTCGCCCTGCTCGTCATCTACGTGGTGCTCATCGGCTTGCGCAAGCAGCAGTTGCTCGGCCGGCCCGGGGGCATCACCCTCGCCCTGCGGGCCGGCGCCGAGAATTGGGCACTGGGCGTCGGCCGCTACGTCGGCGGTGAGCTGCAATGGTACGGCGCGCTGCGCCCCGGTCGTCGGCCCACGCGGGTGCTGCGGCGCAGCGAACTCGAGGTGACCGGTCAGCGCGGCCGCCGGCCGGCGGAGGCGATGCTGCCAACCGGGTCGGTCGTCGTGGAGTGCCTGTCCGACGGTGACCGGGTGTCACTGTGCCTGTCCTCGGCGGCGGTCACCGGTTTCCTGTCCTGGCTCGAGTCCTCAGCGCCGCGCTAGCTTCCTCTCCCCTCCCGAGATTGACCGTTCAGCCGCCCGGGCGCCATCGGACGTCCCCGCCGGGGTTGGCGCAGCGGGCCAGGATGAACAGCAGGTCCGACAGCCGGTTGAGGTACTGCAGGGCCAGGGCGTTCGTCCGCGCGCCGTCGTGGGCCACGAGGGCCCACCCACTACGTTCGGCTCGCCGGGCCTGTGTTCGGGCCACGTGCAGTAGGGCCGCCGCCGCAGTGCCGCCGGGAAGAATGAAGCTGTCGAGATTGGCCAGCTCGGCGTTGAACTCGTCGCACCAGCGCTCGAGTCGCGCGATGTAGGCCTCGGTGATGCGCAGCGGGGGATAAGCCGGGTCGGATACGACGGGGGTGCACAGATCGGCGCCCACGTCGAACAGGTCGTTCTGAATGCGGCGCAGCGGTGCGGAGATGCGCTCCTCGAGGGCGCCCAGGGCCAGGGC
>JALZBL010000073.1 GCA_030947395.1 Actinomycetota bacterium
GGCTGGGCGCGCACGACAGCGTCCTGGCCTGGGAGGAGCGCCGCCTGCGGCGTGAGGTGCGGGCCACGGCGAACCGGCTGGCCAACTTCGACGACGCCAACCTGCGGCGCTCCGCGCGCGCGGCGGGGGCCGCGAGCGCGCGGGTCGAGCGGGCCATGGAGATTCTGGCCGACACGATCCCGGACCATCTGCGCCAGGCCGGGCAGCTGCGCGTCGAGCACGGGCAGGCGTCCCTGGAGGAGCTGGGCGTGCTGTCGGATCCGCCCATGACCAAGGATGCGGTGGCCGGGCGCATCCGTCGGCTGCTGGCCATGGCCGACAAGCGGGCGGCCGATCTCGGCATACCCAACACCGAGGCCGCCGTGACCGCCGAGATGCTGGCCGGCGACGACTGACGCCCGGTCAGGGCGGTGGTTCGCGACCGTTAGGCTGAGCTGGCATTTTGCGGTTCCGTAACCGGCGCGCCGTGCGGCGCGTCCCCATATCGAGGAGCACAGCAGTGACCGTTCGGGTTGGCATCAACGGCTTCGGCCGGATCGGGCGTAACTTCTTCCGCGCCGTGCAGGTGTCCGGGGCGGACATCCAGATCGTCGGCGTCAACGACCTGACCGACAACCAGACCCTGGCCCACCTGCTCAAGTACGACTCGATCCTCGGCCGGTTGCCGGGCGAGGTCACCTACACCGCCGACGAGATCGCGGTCGACGGGAAGAGCTTCAAGGCCCTCGAGCTGCGCGACCCGACCCAGTTGCCCTGGGGCGACCTCGGCGCCGACGTGGTGCTCGAGTCGACGGGCATCTTCACCGACGCCAACAAGGCGCGGGTGCACGTCGACGGCGGTGCGAAGAAGGTCATCATCTCCGCGCCGGCGACCAACGAGGACGTCACGATCGTCATGGGTGTGAACCAGGACGCCTACGACCCGGCGGCCCACACGATGATCTCCAACGCGTCGTGCACCACCAACTGCCTGGCCCCGCTGGCCAAGGTCCTCAATGACGAGTTCGTCATCGAGCGCGGCCTGATGACGACGATTCACGCCTACACCCAGGACCAGAACCTGCAGGACGGCCCGCACAAGGACCTGCGCCGGGCCCGGGCGGCCGCGCTGAACATCGTCCCGACAACGAGCGGTGCGGCCAAGGCCATCGGCCTGGTCCTGCCCGAGCTCAAGGGCAAGCTCGACGGCTACGCCCTGCGGGTTCCAGTGCCCACCGGATCCTGCACCGACCTGACGGTCACGCTCGGCCGCGACACCACCGTGGACGAGGTCAAGGCGGCCTTCCGCGCCGCGGCCGACGGACCGCTCAAGGGTGTGCTCACCTACACCGAGGACGAGATCGTCTCTTCCGACATCGTCACCGACCCGGCGTCGTGCATCTTCGACTCCGGGCTGACCAAGGTGATCGGCAACCAGGTCAAGGTGATCGGCTGGTACGACAACGAGTGGGGCTTCTCGAACCGCCTGGCCGACCTGGTCACGCTCGTCGGCTCGACCCTGTAGGGCAGCCGGTGCGGACCCTCGACGACCTGCTCGGCGAGGGGGTGGCCGGGCGCCACGTCCTCGTCCGCAGCGACCTCAACGTCCCCCTGGACGAAAGCCGATCCTCCCTCCCGCTCGGTGCGGGCGCGATCACCGACGACGGCCGAATCCGGGCCTCCGCGCCGGTGCTCGAGGCGCTGCTGGGCGCCGGCGCGCGCGTGGTCGTCGTCGCGCACCTCGGGCGGCCGAAGGGTGCACCCGAGGCGCGGTACTCGCTGCGGCCGGTGGCCGACCGGTTGGCCCAGGTGCTGCGACGCCCGGTCGAGTTCGCCCTGGACACGGTGGGCGAGAGCGCCCGGCTGATGAGCGACGGCCTGGGCGACGGCGAGCTGCTGCTGCTGGAGAACGTCCGCTTCGCCGCGGCCGAGACGGCCAAGGACGACGCCGAGCGGACGGGGTTCGCGCGCGCGTTGGCTACGCTGGTCGACGACGAGAATTCCGCCGGTGCGTACGTCGACGACGCCTTCGGTGCGGTGCACCGCAAGCACGCGTCGGTGTACGACGTGGCTCGGCTGCTGCCGTCCTACGGCGGCAATCTGGTGCGCGACGAGGTGGCGGTCCTGAGCCAGCTCAGCGGTGAGCCGGAGCGGCCCTACGTGGTCGTGCTCGGAGGCAGCAAGGTGAGCGACAAGCTGGGCGTGATCGAGGCGCTCCTTCCCCGCGTCGACCGACTGCTGGTCGGTGGCGGAATGTGCTTCACCTTCCTGGCCGCCCAAGGCCATCCGGTCGGGGCCTCGCTGCTGGAAGCCGAGCAGGTCGACACCTGCCGGCGCTTGCTGGCCGAGGCGCCCGACAAGATTGTCTTGCCGGACGACATCGTCGTGGCCGACCGGTTCAGCGCCGACGCAGCCACCCGCACCGTCGCGGCCGACGCCATCCCGGACGGCTGGCTCGGCCTCGACATCGGTCCGGGGGCGGTCAAGGCATTCACCGCCGCCCTGACGTCGGCCCACACGGTCTTTTGGAACGGTCCGATGGGAGTGTTCGAGCTGGCGCCGTTCGCGGCCGGGACCCGAGCCGTCGCCGAGGCCGTCGCCGCGGCACCCGGTCTCAGTGTGGTCGGCGGGGGTGATTCGGCCGCCGCGGTCCGCACGCTCGGCCTGGACGAGACCGCGTTCGGCCACATCTCCACCGGCGGGGGAGCGTCGCTGGAATTCCTCGAAGGCCGCGAGCTGCCGGGCCTGGCCGTGCTCGAGGAGGGCTGAGTGGCGCCGGCGGTGGGCCGTCGGAGTCTGATCGCCGGCAACTGGAAGATGAACCTGAACCACCTCGAGGCCATCGCGCTCGTCCAGAAGCTGGCCTTCACCCTGTCGGCGGAGCAGTTGGCCGCGGCCGAGGTGGTGGTCCTTCCGCCGTTCGTGGACTTGCGCAGCGTGCAGACCCTCGTCGACGGCGACAAGGTGGCCCTCGGCTACGGCGCCCAGGACCTCTCCCCGCACCCCTTCGGGGCCTACACCGGGGACGTCAGCGGCGCCATGCTGGCCAAGCTGGGTTGTACCTACGTCATCGTGGGGCACTCCGAACGCCGCCAGCACCACGGCGAGACCGACGAGCTGGTCAACGCCAAGACCCGGGCCGCCTTCGCCCACGGGCTGGTCCCGATCGTCTGTCTCGGCGAGGGCCCCGAGGTGCGTCACGCCGGCGAGCACATCGCGCACTGCCGCTCGCAGCTCGAGGCCGCCCTGGCCGCAGTCACGGCCGAGCAGGCGGCCCGGATGGTCTTGGCCTACGAACCGCTGTGGGCCATCGGCACCGGTGAGACGGCGACGCCGGAGGACGCGAAGGAGATGGCCGCCGCCTTGCGCACCACGATGAGCCGGTTGTACGACGCCGGCGTAGCGGCCACGGTCCGGGTCCTCTACGGCGGCTCGGTGAAGCCGGAGCACGCCGAGGCCCTGGCGGCCCGGGCCCGGCCGGACGTGGACGGGGTCCTGGTCGGCGGCGCCAGCCTGGACGCCGAGCAGTTCGCCGCGATCTGCGTCGGGCTCGGCGCCTGATGCGCCCGGCCGATGGCGTCCCACCCGGGCCGGCAACGGTTATCCTTGCCACACCGACCACCCGTCCGACGAGCCCAGAGGTCCGCCTTCCATGATCTTCGCCCTGTCCCTGCTGCTGGTCGCCGCGAGCCTGGTGCTCATCGTGCTGGTGCTGCTGCACCGCGGGAAAGGTGGCGGGTTGTCCTCGATGTTCGGCGGCTCGTTCTACTCGAGCCTGTCGGGCTCCTCTGTGGTCGAGAAGAACTTGGATCGGTTGACGATCTTCGCCGGCGTCGTATGGACGGTCTGCATCTTCGGGCTAGGCCTGCTGTACAAGAACATCTGACCGAGGCGTATTCGCAGCGACCAGGAGGGCGGCCGTGGCCGGGGGCAACGCGATCAAGGGAAGCCGCATCGGGGCTGGGCCGATGGGCGAGGCCGAACGCGGAGAGTCTGCGCCCCGTCAGGCCGTCACCTTCTGGTGTGCGAATGGCCACGAGGTGGCGCCGGTTTTCGCGATGGACGCCGAACTGCCCGATACGTGGGACTGCCCGCGGTGCGGCTTCCCGGCCGGCCGCGAGCAGACGGCGCCGCCCATCGCGCCGCGCAACGAGCCGTACAAGACGCACCTGGCCTACGTGAAGGAACGTCGCTCCGACGCCGACGGTCAGGCCCTGGTGGAGGAGGCACTGCTCCGGCTCAAGGCGCGCCGCGGCGAGGCGTAGCCGAGTCGCGCAAAGTGTCAGCGGCGAGGCGTAGTCGAGTCGCGCAAAGTGATCAGCGCGAGCACGACTGCGTGGCTGACGCCGACGTCGCCGGCACGGTGAGCGATCGAGGCGAATGCCGAGGCGACAATCGCGGTGCGCAGCAACTCGGTCAGTACTTTTGGCGGCACGAGTCCAGGCGCCTCGCTACCGCCGATCTCGCACGTCGTCACGGCGAGTAGCGCGCCCACGTCCAGTAGCGTTGGCCGTCGAAGATGACGAGGAGCCGGGCGCGCAGGTAAGTCGTGGAGGCGGACACGTCTTGGAGCCGGGAAATCGTCCAACCGGACACCTCTTCGACTCCGTGCTGTGCGTTGTACGTGCAGCTGGCCTGCCCGTCAGCGTGCTGTTGCGCGCCGCTGAAGATCTCCCAGTACAGCCCGCAGAACTGGACGTCACTCCCGTAACCGGCCGCGACGTTGACATCGGCCTTGGGAACCGCGGTGTAGTACGCCCCGCTCGGCGGGTCCCGGAACACCAGGCAGGCCTGCACAGTGACGTCGAAACCGAGCCGGGACCCGCTGGTGGTGCCGCCGTTGCTCGACGCCGCTCGCGCGCTAGGAGCGGCGACGGTCAAGGCGACGAGCAGCGGGAACAGACTCAGCGCAGCTCGCAATCGCGTTCGGAACGACAGAATGTCCTTCATCTCGCGGTGGCTGGCTGCTGGGACGTTGTAGGCGGCGGGTCATTGGCCGTAGTCGGGTCATGTGTAGGTCCCTTCAATCCAGTGGGCGACGGTGGAGGCGAGTGGTGTAGTGGTGTCGGTGAGCAGGTCCCAGCCGTGCGCACCGTCGCCGGGAATGAACTTCTTGCGGCTGGCGGGAATGGTGGCGAAGGCGGCTTTGAGTGCCGGGTAGCTGGCGTCGGGGTCGCCGGGGCTGACGGCGATCAGGCAGGGCACCCGCAGTCGACGGGCGGCTGGCCCGGCTTCGGCGTGGGGCCAGTCGGCGGGGCCGGACAGGTCCACGA
This sequence comes from Actinomycetota bacterium, assembly GCA_030947395.1. Classification (GTDB taxonomy): domain Bacteria; phylum Actinomycetota; class Actinomycetes; order Mycobacteriales; family Jatrophihabitantaceae; genus JALZBL01. The sequence continues at coordinate 5,253 of JALZBL010000073.1, forward strand.
CGGCGTTGGCGTGTACTGCGGTCGCGGAGCCGAGAGCGAGTGCGCCGCCCATAGACGCTCCGACCATGACGATGCGGCGGGTTCCGGCTTTGCGGGCGTAGCGCACGGCCAGCGCGACTTGGGCCTGTTGGTCGTCGGCGAAGGTGCTGGGTGGGCAGTCGGCATCGCCGTAGCCACATAGGTCGACGAGTACGGCGCGGACGTGGTGGTGGTCGGTGAGCCAGGCCGCGAACGGCCACCAGCCGCACAGTCCGTCGCCGTCGGTTTGGTGCAGGAAGACCGCCACCGTGCTGCCTTGCCCGACGTCGAGGACCGGTAGCCGAGCCCTGTTCGGCCCGCCGATTCGCCGTAGGAGGCGCTCGGCACGGGCCGAGCCGCAGCGTGCCGCCGCGTCCGCGGCGGCCTGGCTCGACTGGCTGGACGCCGTCGAGGAAGCGGTGGCAACGGCCGGTGCCGGCGGCGAAGTTGAGGTCCGGCCGTTCGCCCCGCAGCCGAGCAGGACCAAGGCAGTCGCGGTGGCGGCGAGAAGCCTTGGGTATGTCCGAGTGAACATAGTCGGTACCATAGCCAGCGTGCGGACCGTTGGCTATGCCGTGCTCGGATTGCTCGGCGAGCGGCCGCGCACGGGCTACGACGTCGCGAAGGTCATGAAGGTGCCGATCGGCTATCTGTGGAGCGCAAGTCACAGCCGCATCTACACCGAGTTGCAGATCTTGCAGGCAGACGGTTTGGTCACTCATGAGGTGGTGGACGGCCCGGGGCCCCGCGACAACCGGGTCTACACCATCACGGCGGCGGGCCGCCGCGCCTTGTCTAATTGGGCCGATTCCCCGCTGGCGCCGCAGCCGGCCAAGTCGGAGCTGATGTTGCGGGTCCGCACCCTGTGGACGGTGTCACCGCAGCGAGCTCGCCGATTTCTCGCGGAGGTCCGGCTGGACTGCGAGCATCGGCTCGCGAGCTACCGCGCCATCGACGAGGAGTTCGCGGCTGAAGGCGACGGCCATCTCGCCCCGGCATCCTCGGCGTTTTGGTCCTACGCCACGCTGCGGGCCGGGATCAGTTACGAGCGGCACATGATCAGGTGGTTGAGCTCGATTCTGGAGCAGCTACCGGACGCGGGACCGACGCCGTCACCATCCACCCCGATCTACGACTACCGGCCGTGATCTCAAGAGGCGCGCCAACGAGAGGATTCGGCGGGGTCGATGCGCAACGATGACCCGCGCGACTGCGATATCTGAGGTCCGACCCTCGCCACCGACCCCGAGCCGTCGCGTCACCGAGTGCTCATCCAGCGATCGATCGTGCGGCTCAGGCCACCGGCGGCCGGTAGATCAAGGCGGGCAGGTGAGCGGCGGCCGCGCGGTCCACCAGCCACAGCGTTCGGTCGTGGCCCCGTGCGCCGGCCGCCGGGACCTGGACCCGCCCGGCGCCGTCCAAGGCCAGGGCCACCGCGGCGGCCTTGCCCGCTCCGGCCGCGACCACCCACACCTCGCGGCACGCTTCCAGTGCGTCGAAGGTGAGCGAGAGCCGCTCCGGCGGCGGCTTGGGTGAGTTGTGCACCGCGACCACGGTGCGCCCGGTTTCGTACACCGCCGGGTGTTCCGGGAACAGCGAGCAGCAATGCCCGTCCGGGCCGACGCCGATCAGCGCGACATCGACAGTAGGGAAATCGGAATCCAACCGGTTCACTGACGCGATCTCGGCGAGCCGGCCGGCGTAGCGGGCCGCGGCGCGTTCGAGGTCCCCGCCGTCGGGTCCGTCCGAGGCCGGCATGGCGAAGACCCGGGTCTCGTCGAAGCCCAGCGGTTCGAGCAGCAATTCTCGGGCCCGGCCGTCGTTGCGATCCTCGGATCCGATGGGGACGAACCGTTCGTCCCCCCAGACGACGTCGACCTTGTTCCACTCGACGGCCGAGCGCCCGGGATCGCCGGCCAGTGCCGTAAACACCTGCTCCAGGATGCCGCCCCCGGTCAGAGCCAACGCGGCCTGACCCCGGTCGCGCTGGGCCCGGCCAAGGGTCGCGATCACGCGGGCCGCGACGTCGGCCGCCAGGCCGTCCGCGGTCGCCTCGACCACGATCTCCGGCGATGCGGGCATCGATCAGCCCGCGGCCGAGGCCGGTTCGGTCTTGGTCTGGGC
>JALZBL010000356.1 GCA_030947395.1 Actinomycetota bacterium
TCCAGGCCGTTGGCCATGACCTCCGCCGAGGCGCCGCCGCCGATGTCGAGAAAGTTCGCCGGCCGCACTGCCCCGTGCGCAGCTCCGGCGTAAGCGACCACGTCGAGGGTCGACATCACGAGGCCGGCTCCGTTGCCGATGATGCCGACCTCACCGTCGAGCTTCACGTAGTTCAGATTCTTCTCCTTGGCCCGCTGCTCGAGCGGATCGGTGGCGGCGTTGTCAACGAGCGCGGCGTTGCCGGGCTGGCGAAAGTCGGCGTTGTCGTCGAGGGTGACCTTGCCGTCCAGGGCCAATACCACCGGGCCGTTCGCCGTGGTCACCTTGGCCAGCGGGTTTACCTCCACCAGCGTCGCGTCGGTCTCGACGAAGGTCTGCCACAACGGCACCAGGACCTCCGCGACGTCCTCGGCAATCCCGGCGGGGAAGTTCGCAGCAGCCACGATCTCCCGGGCCTTGGCGTCGTCCACCCCGCGCAGCGCGTTGACTTCGACGCGGGCCAGGGCCTGCGGCCGCTCGAGCGCGAGTTGCTCGATCTCCATCCCACCCTCGTAGGAGGCCATGGCGAGGAAGGTCCGGTTCGAGCGGTCGAGCAGGTAGGAGACGTAGTACTCCTCTTCGATGGCCGAGGCCGGGTCGACCAGCACTTGATGCACCACGTGGCCCTTGATGTCCATGCCGAGGATCTCAGCCGCCCGCGCGGCGGCGGCATCGGGCGTGGCGGCGACCTTGACTCCGCCGGCCTTGCCCCGTCCGCCCACCTTGACCTGCGCCTTGACCACCACGGTGCCGCCGATCCGCTCGGCCGCGGCCCGTGCCTCCTCGGCGGTCGCGACGACCTCGCCCAGCCCGACCGGCACGTTGTGGTCGGCGAAGAGCTGTTTGGCCTGGAACTCGAACAGGTCCACGTCGGCATCCGTTTCTTACTTGGGGTTCGGGCACCGGATTTGGTGTCCGCGGCGGAGCTGCCGCGTCGCCGTGGGGCGCGCGGGTCGGTGCGTCGGGTCAGGTCGCAGCCACGCCCCCGACGTTCGCGCGCACCCAAGTGACGATCTCGTCGGTCGGCGCGCCGGGGGTGAAGATCCGAGCCACTCCGAGACGGTGCAGGTCGGCGAGGTCCGCCGCCGGAATGATGCCACCACCGAAGACGACGACGTCATCCGCGCCCTGCTCGCGCAGGAGTTCGACGACGCGGGCGAACAGCGTCATGTGCGCCCCCGACAGAACGGACAGCCCGACCGCGTCGGCATCCTCCTGAATCACCGCCGCCACGATCTGCTCGGGCGTCTGATGCAGACCGGTGTAGACGACTTCCATGCCGGCATCGCGCAAAGCCCGCGCGACGATCTTGGCCCCCCGGTCGTGCCCGTCAAGACCGGGCTTGGCTATGACGACCCGGATTCGTTGGTCGGCGGTGGCCGAACCGGGGGCGCTCGTAGCAGTGGTGACTGGACCGCTCGCCGGATCGCGGGCACCAGCCGGTGCATCCTCACTCATCGTGTCCGCCTCACCTCAACGGTGGCCGGCTTCGCTGCCGACCACGAACCCTGGCGATTCTGGCACCGCCGTCCGCCGGGGCTCGACGCCACCTCACCCCCGCTCCCACTGGAGCGGAAATTGCCTTACTCGTGGGCGCTAGGTTACGGTTAGGTCTCAGCCCGCAACGGTTCCCGGCAGCTCCAGGCGCGAGCACGACGCATCGGACGCCGGTTGCCGCCCCCCACCCCCGAATCCGGGCGCGAGGTACGGCCGCCGCTTACTTTGGCGTGCCCGCGCTCGGATCTGCGCGCGAGGAGACTCGGTGAGCCGTCACGCTGTGCGCCCGACCAGGGCCATCGGTGAGCGACGCACCACCCTCGGCGCGCAGGCCGTTTCCGCGACCGAACTCATCGCCCGCCATCGCCTGGGCGAGGTGGCAGCGTCTTTGGGGGAGCCGGCCGCACCGGCGGTAACCCAGCCGCGTCCGGCCGTGCGCCGGCCGGATCCAGCAGTGCCGCGACCGGATCCAACCGGGTCACCCCTCGGTCGAGCCGCCACCCACATCGCCGCCAGCGAGCTGATCACCCGTTACGAGGGCATCCGGCCCTCGAACGGTCCGCGGGCGGCGTCGCACCGTCCCCAACCGCCCCGGCGGGAAAACCGGGTGCGGCGAGAAGACCCGGTGCGGCGGGAAAACCCGGTGCTGAGCGCCTTGCGTCCGGTCCGGCCGCTCACCGTCGTCGTGCGCCCGGTTCTGATCGCCGCCGCGGTGGTGGCCACGGTCACCGCGATGGAGGCGCCGCGGTACGGATCGGCGTCGACTGCCTCGGCCGACCAACCCGGTTCGGGCCGCGCACCCTTCGCGTCGTCACCGGACGGCAGGAACGCGCCCTCCATCGAGGCGCCGATCGCCGCGTCGACCGGAGCGCCGACGGCCAGCCCGCCGACCGGGCCGACCTCCGGCCACCCGACCTCCGGGTCGACGGCGCCCGGAGCGGACCGGCCGGCCCCGAGCCGGGTGAGTCCGCCGGCGACCACTACCCGGATCTCGCGCGACCGGCGCACCAGCCGTCCGGTGCATCAGCCGCTCATGAAGACCGGCCAAACGGTTCCCGGCATCTGGGTCAGGCCGAATCTGGGGCTCGAGACCTCGTGCTTC
>JALZBL010000074.1 GCA_030947395.1 Actinomycetota bacterium
CCTTCACCCTGCGGAACCGGCTCATCGTCAGCTTCACCCAGCGGGTCACCGACCGCAGCGCCCACGAGCCCGTCACCGTCCCGTTCGGATCGCGCCATGACGCCCGCGCCGACCACGGCCGCTCGGACGAGCCCCTCCCCGACCAGCTCGGCTCCGACGACCACCTGCCCGACGAACCCCTGCCCGACGATCACCGTCCCGACGACCAGTCCCGCGCCAAGCACCAGTCCCGCGGCAACGACCCCCGCGCGGCCGACGAGCGCCGTGCCGACGAGCGCCGTGCCGACGAGCGCCGTGCCGACGACCTGCGCCCGCCACTGATCCGGACCTAGGCCGCGACCCCGGCGCGGTCAAGCGCTGCCGCCGAAACGGGGCGAGGTCCCCGGGCGTGGCCAGTAGGGTCGCAGCATGGTTGAGCGGCCGGTCCTCGTCGTCCAGCACGAGGACGACGACCCGCCCGGACGCCTGGGGGACTGGCTGATCGACGCCGGCCTCGAGCTCGACGTGCGGTCCCCGTTCGCCGGTGACGACGTTCCCCACGACCTCGGCGGGCACGCCGGCCTCGTCGTCCTGGGCGGTGCGGTCGGGGCCCACGACGACCTGGTGGCTCCGTGGTTGTCACCGGTGCGCGCGCTGCTGGCCCGGGCGGTGGCGGAGGAGGTGCCGGCGCTCGGGATCTGCCTGGGGGCGCAGTTGCTGGCCGTCGCCACCGGCGGTCGGGTCGAGCGCGGCGCCGACGGGCCGGAGCTGGGACCGCAGCTGATCGCCAAGCGGGCCGCGGCCTCGACCGACCCGCTTCTCGGCCCGATGCCCATCACGCCGGACGTACTCCAGTGGCACTACGACGCCATCATCGCCCTGCCCGGGTCGGCCCAGCTGCTGGCCAGCTCGCCGGTCTATGAGAACCAGGCGTTCCGGGTCGGACGGCTGGCCTGGGGCTTACAGCCCCACATCGAGACGACGCCGGAGCTGGTGCGCCGGTGGGGCGACACCGACCCGTACGTGCAGGACCTCGACCTGAGCCGGATGATGGAGCGCAGCGACGCCGCACACGAGCACATCGAGGCGGCGTGGCGCCCGGCGGCACAACGTTTCGCCGACGTGGTGCGCGACCCGCAGGCGGTCAAGACCGCCCGGGCGCCGCGCATCACGACGGCCGAGCCGGTCACCGATCCGGCGGCGATCCGGGCGGCGCTGGCCCAGCAGATGCAGGCCGCCCGCGGTCCGGTTCCGCTCGGACGGCCCGAGCGTCCACCCGCGGTCACCGACGACGATCGTGACCAACGCCCGGCCTGAGCCGGCCACGACCGGCGGGCCGGCCGCACCGACCGCCCTGGGTCGGGTGTCCGGCCGGCTGGTCCGGTTGGGATTCACCCGCTCCGGACAGGCCGCCGGTTTGCTGGTCAGTCCGCGGCTGGGCCTGTGGGACGAAGCGGCCAACGCGCCCCGCGACGACGCGGCGGCGGCCGTCGTCTCGGCCCTCGGGCGTTGCGCCGACCCGGACCTGGCCGCCGCCGCGCTGTTCGAGCTGGCCGAGCGGCTCGGCCCGCGCGCCGGCGAGCTGATGGCGGCGCTCGGACGCAGTGCGACCCTGCGCGCCCGGCTGCTCGGGGTCCTCGGAGCCTCAGTGGCGCTCGGTGAGCACCTGGCTGGCCATCCAGGCGACTGGACCGCGTTGAACTCCGACGGCGAGATCGACTCGCCAAGCTTTCTTCGGCGCCTGACCGCAGCCGTGCGAGCTGATCCCGACGACCCGGTTACCGGCAGCAGGGGTCGGTGCGCGCAGATCACCGGGCCGGAGGCAATTGTCGGACTGCGCGGGGCCTACCGCCGCGAGCTCCTGGTGATCGCCGGCCACGACCTGTCCGGTGAGGCGAGCGTCGAGGACGTGACGGCCGCGCTGGCCCACTTAGCCGGCGCGACGTTGCAGGCCGCGCTGGCGGTGGCCGCGGCCGAGGTGCAGTCAGGCCGCGGACCGGGCTTCGACCTGGCCGTCGTGGCCTTAGGCAAGGCCGGTGGCCTCGAACTCAACTACGTCTCCGACGTCGACGCCGTGTTCGTGGCCGAGCCGCACGGGTTGCAGGACGTCGAGGCCGCACTCGCCGCGGCGACCCGACTGGCCGCTCGATTGATGCAAATCTGCGGCCTGGCGGTGTGGGAGGTCGACGCCGGCCTGCGCCCCGAGGGCAAGGACGGCCCACTGGTCCGCACCCTGGCCAGCCACGTCGCCTATTACCGCCGCTGGGCCAGCACCTGGGAGTTCCAGGCCCTGCTCAAGGCCCGGCCGGTGGCCGGACACCTGCCCCTCGGGCAGTCCTACGTCGAAGCGGTCCGCCCGCTGGTCTGGACCGCGGCCGAGCGGCCCGGCTTCGTGGCCGACGTGCAGGCGATGCGTCGGCGGGTCGTCGCCCAACTCCCGGCCGCGGTGGCCGCACGTGAGATCAAGCTCGGTCCCGGCGGGCTGCGCGATGTCGAGTTCGCCATCCAGCTCCTGCAGCTGGTCCACGGACGTGGTGACGAATCGTTGCAGGTACCCGGCACCCTGGCGGCGCTGCGGGCCCTGCGCGACGGCGGTTTCATCGGCCGCGATGACGCCGTCAGCCTGGCCGACGCCTACCGCTTCCTGCGGGCCACCGAGCACCGGGTGCAGCTGATGCGGCTGCGGCGGACCCATCTCGTGCCCGACGATCCGAGCGCGGTCTACCGGCTGGCCCGCTCGCTCGGGTTCCGGGCCGACCACCGCGGGGACGCCCGCGACGTCTGGCTCGCCGAGTGGGCGCTGCACGCCCGGGAGGTACGCCGGTTGCACGAAAAGCTGTTCTACCGGCCGCTGCTCGACGCCGTGGCCCGGGTGCCGAGCGAGCAGCTGCGCCTGACGCCGGTCGAGGCGCAGCGCCGCCTGGCCGCGTTGGGCTTCGCCTATCCCCGGCGCGCGCTGCAGCACATCGAGGCGCTGACCGCCGGGCTGTCGCGCCGGGCGGCGATCCAACGGGCGCTGCTGCCGGTGCTGCTGGCCGACTTCTCGACTGCTCCCGACCCCGACGCCGGGCTGTTGCGCTACCGCCGGCTCTCCGATGCCGCCGGCCAGGCCCCTTGGTACCTGCGGATGCTGCGGGACGAGGGCGAGGTGGCCGACCGGCTGGCCTACCTGCTCGGCACCAGCCAGTACCTGGCCGACGTGCTGGTGGCGGCGCCGGACACGCTGGCCCTACTGGCCGATGACGCGTCTCTGCGTCCCCGTTCCGGCGCCGAGATCGAGGCCACGATGCGCGAGACGGCGGGGCGCCAGGGCAGCCTGGAGGCGAAGGTGCGCGCGGTTCGGGCCGTGCGCCGTACCGAACTGGTGCGGATCGCCAGCGCCGATCTGCTCGGCCGGGCCGACGCCGACGCGATCGCGCTCGGGTTGAGCGCGACCATGGACGCCACCATCGCCGTCGCCCTGGATGCGGTGATTGACTCGGCCGTCCGGGCCGCGGAGCTGGCGGCCCCACCGGGGCGCGTGGCCGTCATCGCCATGGGTCGCCTCGGTGGCGGCGAGTTGGGCTACGGCTCCGACGCCGACGTGCTGTTCGTCCACGAGCCGACCGGCGGGTCGGACACCGAGGTCGCGGCCCGCTTCGCGACCGACGTCGCCGCGTCCCTGCGAGCACTGCTCGCCGCACCGGGCGGTGACCCGGCGGTGCTGATCGACGCCAACCTGCGTCCCGAGGGCCGCGATGGCCCGCTGGTGCGGTCGCTGGCCTCCTACGCCGCCTACTACCAACGCTGGTCCTCGACCTGGGAACGGCAGGCTCTGCTGCGGGCCCGTCCGGCCGCCGGTGACGTGGACCTCGGGGACCGGTTCATCGCGCTCGTGGACCGGTTGCGCTACCGCCGCGACGGTCTCGACCTGGCCGCCACGCTCGAGATCCGGCGCCTCAAGGCGCGCATCGACGGCGAACGGCTGCCCCGCGGTGCCGACCCGGCGACGCACACCAAGCTCGGTCGTGGTGGTCTGGGCGACGTCGAATGGACGGTCCAGCTGGTACAGCTGCAGCACGGGCACGCCGTCCCTGCCCTGCGCACCACGAGCACCGTGGCCGCGCTCGGCGCCGCGGCCGAGTCCGGCCTGATCGAGCCGAAGGCCGTGGAGACCCTGCTGTCCGCCTGGCGCCTGGCCACCCGGGTGCGCAACGCGATCCTGCTCGTCACCGGTCGGCCGGATGATCAGCTGCCCGCCGCCGGGGCAACGCTCGTCGGAGTGGGCCGCGCCCTCGGTTACCCCGCCGGCTTCGACCCGGGCCGGCTGGAGGACGACTACCGCCGGGTGACGCGCCGGGCCCGGCGCCACGTCGAGCGGATCTTCTACGACCCGCAGGCGCTCTCCTGACGCTCGGCACCGACCGCCGGGCCTTCGGGCTGCGTCACGAGCACGCCCGGGCGGGGCGCAGGGGACAGGATCGGTGGCTCGCTCGGCGCCCACTGAAAGGCGCCGTGCCCCGACAGCGCGAATTGGGCCCCGAACCCGATCGTGATCGCCGCGACCGCGCCGACCGCATCGAGCACGAAATGATTGGCCGTGCCGAGGACCACGACGAGCGTCGCCATCGGATGGGCCAGGCCGGCCAGACGCACCCACCGGCGGCGGGCGCAGGCAAACAGCGAGATGCCCACCCACAGGGCCCAGGCCACGTGGAGGCTGGGCATTGCGGCGTACTGGTTCGAGTGCTGGGCGATCGCCGGATCGGCCAGCGAGCCCCAGGTGTGAAAGCGCACGAGCGTGTCGATGTAGCCGTACTCGGGCAACAGCCGCGGAGGGGCGAGCGGATAGAGGTAGAAGCCGACCAACGCGACCATCGTCGTCAGCAACAGCACGGTGCGACTTCCCCGGTAGACGCGGGGATGGAAGTGGAACAGCCACACCAGCACCGCGATGGTCAGCCCGAGGTGCACGACGGCGTAGTAGTAGTCCATGACCTGGGCCACCGGCTCGTGCCCGGCCACCCAGCGGTTGAGCGAGCGTTCCAGGTCGAGCTGCAGCCACCGCTGAAGGTGCTCGACGCCCCGTCCGTGTCCCAGGGCGACCGACTCGCGGGTGTGGATGGCATTGCGCGCCAACCCGTAGAGCCAGTAGCCGAGGGCTACGACCGCCAGCTCCTGCCACCATCTCGGCCGGCGATGCTGCACCACCGGATCGGGCAGCAAGCCGGTGAAGCGCTCGACGGCTACGTCGGCCGGCGCGGAGCCCGTATGCACGTGGTCAGTCTAGGAAGGTCCCGGTCATCTCCGGCAGCGGCGGGCCGTTCGGTTTCGCCCCGGCTGATCAGCGTGACCCGAATCACTGCTTTGCTACCGATTCCTGGGCGTCGGCCGGAGCGCCGTCAGTGCTTCGGGTTGCAGGCGGAGGTGCCGGTGTCGGTGAACGACCCGGAGACCGACAGGAACTGCCAGGTATAGCTACCAGGGTGCAGAGTCAGCTTCAGGACCCCGTTGTTGGCGTTGTTGCGTACCTCGCTGTTCGCAATCGGCGCCCCGAACGGGTAGAGGCTGTTGCCTCCGGTACCGGCCACGATCTCCCGGATGCCGTTCGGATCGGCCTGCCCGTCCGCGTTCTGCTTCGCGAAACGCTCATAGACGTGTTCGTGGCCGTTGACGACGAGGTCGGCGTGAGCGGCGGTGAGGACGTCCCAGATCGGGCCGATCACCGGATTGCTGCCATGTCTGGTTCCGGATGACCAACGGGGATCGGACCAGTACGCGAGCACGCAAGGCGCCGAGGTAGCGGCCAGGTCCTGCTTGAGCCAAGCGAGCTGCGCGGAGCTGGCGTCGCAGGCGACGAAGGCGCAAACGTCGCGCGGTCGGGTCAGGTAATGATTCGTGTTGAGCGCGATGAGATGCCAGGATCCGACGTCGAAGCTGTAGTAGCCCTTGCACCCGGCGGTGCAACCCGGCTCAGTGGCATTGTTCGCCGCCGCACCGAAGTACCTGAAGTAACCACTTGCCCGGTGGTCGCTGTAGTACTCGTGGTGGCCGGGTGAGGGCCGGATAAGGTCCTTGAACCGCCCCCAGGTCTTGTTGAAGTAGGTGTCGAACTTGGCTGCGGCGCCGGTGTTGTACTGGTTGTCACCCGTGGTGAGTACCTGCCTCGGCGAGAGCGACAGGATGACGTCGGACGTCTCCTGGCTGGCGTCGCACCCACCCGCGGTGGAGATGTCCCCATCGACCACCACGACCGGGTCAGGCGCCGTTGTAGCGGTGGGGCCCGCCGCGCCGTTGCCATGCCCGACCCCTCGGTAGACGACATAGCCCGAGGCGCCCAGCACCAATACCGCCAAGACGGCGAGCACCAACCAGATCCGCGGCGTCGAGCGCCAGTGCGTCAGCATGCAGTCCGAGCGGGTCGGGCGCCGTGATCCGTCTGCCCAGTATGCCGCCCGGCCGGGCGGGCCGATGGTTGAGACAACCCGCCGGGCGGCGCGCCGAAGGCGCTCAGATGTTGTAGTAGAGGTCGAACTATCCCTAGGGCGTCGGCTGATGCTTGTTGACGCTGGACCCCCGTAATTCCGGGCACTTCCGCGTTGGTCGAGGCTGGCTGGCAACGACCTCTATTGGAATTCTTGCGGACTATTTGCGGACTAAACAAGATCAACTAAGTGATCAAGGCCGCCCCGATGGGCCTGCGCCTCGCGGCGGCGAAGACCAGGATCTGCCACATCGACGAGAGCTTCGACTTTCTGGGATTCCGCATCCAGCGCCAGCCCAAGCGAGGCAGCGGGAAGCCGACCGTCTACACCTACCCGACCAAGACCGCGCTCTGCTCGGTCAAGGCGAACGGGGCACGGTGACCCGGCAGGGACTCAACCAGCCGCTGGCAGTCCTGCTCGATCGGCTCGCGCCGATCCTGCGGGGCTGGGCCAACTACTTCCGGGCACGGCGTGTCCAAGGCGACCTTCGACTACCTACGCCGCTTCACCTGGCGACGGGTACTCCTCTGGATCCGCCGCAAACACCGCCGAGCGAACTGGAGGTGAATCCGACGCCACTACCTGCCTGGATGGTGGCCGACGGACGGAGACGTGACACTGTTGGACCCAGCCCAGGTCGCGGTTACCCGCTACCGACACCGGGCCAACATCACGTCGCCGTGGTCAGCAGCTAATGCAGCCTGACCCTCGGCACGAACTCGTGGAGAGCCGGATGCTCGGGAACGGGCACGTCCGGTTCGGCGGGCGGCCCGGGGAAACGGACTGGCGGCAACGCCGACACCGCGCCCCGGGTCGACCCAACCAAGAACGCCTGAACCGCGAGATCCGCCGCCGCACCGACGTCGTGGGCATCTTCCCGAACCGGGCCGCCATCACCCGCCTGATCGGCGCCGTCCTGGCCGAGCAGCACGACGAGTGGAC
>JALZBL010000357.1 GCA_030947395.1 Actinomycetota bacterium
GCACGGTGAACGCCCGGGTCGCGGACAGCCCGATTAGCACCTCGATGCTGGCCATCGCCGCGCCGGTCGCGGTCAGGCTGACGATCACCACGGCGCGGCTGACCGGCGAGAAGCGCCCCCGATGCCGCTCGAGGTCGGCCGCCGTCTCCTCGGTGACGTCGTGCACTACCGGGGGAGGAGGCAACGCATCGTCGTCGACCAGGCGCAGCACCGCGCCGTCCAGCACGCCCACCCCGGCCAGTGACATGTCGGGTGGGATCGGAATGCCGGTGGACGTGACCAGGGACAGCCGGCTCGGGCCGCGGTCCGTGGGCGAGCCGCCGAGCAGGGTCAGGATGTCCGGAAGGAGAGCGCCGCTGGGCTCGGTCGAGGGCAGCACCAGGTCGGCGCGTTGGCCCCGGCCGAGCAGGGTCACCCGACTGAACGCCGGCGCGGCCTCTGCGGCCGCCGCCGCGACGGTCTCGCTCATTGCGGTGAACCGACCCTCGTCACCGGGGAGACCATCGAAGCGGCACTGGAGTTGTGGATGTGCGCCTCGACGAAGGAGACCGCCGCGCACGACGCGCAGGCCACCGCGGCGGCGACCGCGCTGAGGGCCAGGCGACGCTGGTTGTCCGAGACGGTGCGGCGAGCGCGCAGCGTGCCCTGCAGGAATGCCTCCCGCAGCCGACGCCGGCGAACCCTGACCGATTCCAGCAGCTCGGAGTCCAGGTCGCGCGCCATCAGCCTGCCTTTCGGGCCGTCGATCTCCGGGACATCCGCCCCGGGGACATCAAGTTCAGGACATCAAGCTCACGGCAGCGACGTCGGAAACCGAACCTCGGGTACCCACGATCGGTGCCGCGTCCATTGTCTGTTCCCTGGCGGCATTGCGTAAAACCCGCGCGGATCGGTGGGCCGCGGTGACGCGCGGTGTACCGGCCCGGGTGGCTCATCCGTTGACCGGGCGGTCGGCCACCGTCGCCAGGGCCGGAGTCGCCTCGGCCAGCCGGCTCGGACCGATGTGGCTGACCAGGTCGGCCAGCTGCGACCAGGGATCGGCCCCTCCGTCGCCGACGTCGAAGGCCAGCGCCGGAACCCGCTCGTTGCCGATGACTCGGGGGGCGGGCACCGGAGCCGACGTGAGCCGGTCGCGGCCGATCCCCCGCACCGCCCGCGGACCGATCACTATGCCGAGGGGATGTGGTGCCGCCTCCATGGTGGCCGGCGACATGAGGTCTTCCCGCCCCGGCCGCAGGTGGGCCGCCATGAATCCCACCGTGAAGGCAGTGGCCACCGCGGTGAGGGCCGCGCGAGCGTGCGCGGCCAGCTCGGTGAAGTCCGGACTCACTGGCCCGGCTTCGACGAGGAGCAGCAACTCCTCCTCGACCCCACGATCCGTGCGCTGGGCCTCGATCGTCGCGATCAGCGTCCGCTCGCCGGCACCCACCACGGTGATGCGCGTCTGGCTCGGCATCCGCCGGCGGGCGTAGGTGGTGAGAGCGGCGGTGTCCCACGGCTGAGAGATCGGTTCGTGCAACCCCCACCCGTCCGGCCGTCGGCCGATGGTGTGCTCGGCCAGCAGCTCCAGCGCCCCGCCGAGTCGGGTCTGGATAGCTGCCCGATGCTCGATCGTGCCGGTGATCAGCAACTGCCAGCTGGTTGGCGCCTCCGTGGCCGTGAACGCCGGCACCGGTCCGCCGGATTGCTCGGCGAAGGCCGTCCCGTCAAAGGTCAGCCTGGTGCCGTGGACACCGTCGTAGAACTCGCCGGTGGCCGTTCTGACCGCCCACAGCAGCAGGCCGCCGGCGGCCAGGGTGCGCAACGGCAGGCTCACCCGGCTGGTCGGCGGCGTGACGATCACCAACAAGCGGTGCGAGCCGGCCGCGGCGAGCAGCGCATCGGTCAGCCACGAACTAACCCCGACGACCGCTCGCTGGCTGATCACCAGAGCGCACCGATCGGTGATGACGTCGACCGCCGGATGGGCCAGTCGGGACTCCTGCGCTGCCTCGTCCACGCCGGTCATTGTGCCGGTAGCGGCCACCATCCGCCTGGGTCGAATTTTTCGCCGACGCGCGGGTTTGCCGTCGAAGTCGGTGGGTAACCGGACTCACAGATCGCACCGCAGAACTCGGCTTGGTGGCGAGGCGGACCGGCGCGATACTGAAGCCAGGTACTCGATCCGACGTGACCGACGCGAGAGGGAGGACCCACCCGATGAAGTTCGACATGGGAAGCGAAACGCTGGGCGTGCTGACGCAGCAGACCTCGAGTTCCAACCAGGACCTCGGCGCCCTCGTGAAGCGGCTGGTCATCGCCGCCGAGCCGCTGCAGAACCGGTTCAACGGAACGGCCAAGCAGGCCTTCGACAACTTCAAGCTCCACACCGACGAGATCTCGGCCAACCTCAACGGCGCCCTCACCTCGATCCTCGGTGGCCAGGGCGGCATGGACAAGTCCTTCCGTCAGGGCGAGCTGGAGATGGTCGACACCGTCAAGGGCACCCAGGGCTCGGCCAACTTCGACGCCGCCAACTTCGGCAAGCGCGCCTGAGCGCCGCGGCCGAGGACAACTTCGAACGCAGGGAGTGAAATCACATGAGTGGAGCGGACCGTCGTAGTTATGACACCGGGGCCTCAGCCCAGGCCCAGGC
>JALZBL010000358.1 GCA_030947395.1 Actinomycetota bacterium
GTCCGGCGCCGCGGACCTCGCTGATGCCGACGGCGGGCAGGCGCTCGAGCACGGCGGGGAACGCGGCCAGTTGGTCGGCGAAGGACCCCCGCCGCGACGACAGCACGGCCACGCCGACGCTGTCGGCAGCGACCGGAGTCACGTAGGCTTCGGCGCCCGCGGCCCAGTGCACCTCGACGTGGTCCGACCACGGCGCCAGCGCGAAGTGCCGCCGCTGACCCCACCGGTGCTGCCCCGGTCGACCGCGGCCGTCCAGACCGAGCTGACGGCGGATGGGCGAGTGCAACCCGTCGGCCGCGGCCAGGTACCGCCCCAGCTCGCCACCGGCGCGAACTGAATAGACGTCCTGGGTGATGTCACCGACCGGGCGTTCGCGGACCGGGATGCCTTCCTGTCGGACTCGCCGGAGCAACTCGGCCTGCAGGTGCGTGCGGCGCATCCCGCGGCCGGCGCCGTCGCGGAAGTCGGCCGTCGCCGTCCGCGCGCCGTCGCGGTAGCGGATCCCCAGGATCTCGTGCCCCTCCAGCTCGACCCCGAGACGGCTCAGCGCTCGGACCGCGCCGGGCATGAGCCCCTCGCCGCACGCCTTGTCGATCGGGGCCGGGCGGGGGTCGAACACGACGGTGTCCAGGCCGGCTTGAGCGGCGTACAGCGCGGTGGTGAGCCCGGCTGGACCCGCCCCGACCACGATCAGGTCACGCACGGACGGCCAGCTCGGTCAGCGCCGCGTTCTCGGTGCGCAGCCGCACCCGCAACAGCGCGGCGTTGAGGACGGTGAACCCGATGGCGGTGACCCACGCCGTGCGGACCAGCGGCAGCGCCGCCCCCTCGATGACCACGGCGACGTAGTTCGGGTGGGCCAACCAGCGGTACGGCCCGCCGGCGATGCGCTCCAGGCTCGGGACGACGACGACGCGGGTGTTCCACTGCCGACCCAAGGTGGCGATGCACCACCAGCGCAGACCCTGCGACGCCAGCACCAGCGCGAGCATCGGCCACCCCAGCGCCGGCAGGAACGGCCGGTCGGCGCCGACCGCCTCGCCCACGCAGGCCACCAGCAGCGTCGCGTGCAGGACGACCATGACCGGGTAGTGACCGAAGCCGCGTTCGACTCCGCCCCGGGCGAGGCTCCAGGTCAGATTGCGCTTCGAGACGACCAGCTCGAGCAGTCGCTCGGCGCTCACGGCGAGCACCAGCAGTACGTAGAAGATCATCGCCTCACCACCCGACGAGCACGAGCGGTCACCACTCGACGAGCACGAGCTCGGAGCAGAAGCCGGGCCCCATGGCCATGATCACCCCGGGCGAACCAGGCGGCGGTGGACCCTCGTCGAGGGTGTCCCGCAGCACGTGCAACACCGACGACGACGACAGGTTGCCGATGCGGGCCAGCGAGCGCCAGGTGACATCCAACGCCCCGGTCGGCAGGTCCAGCTCGGTCTCGATCGCCTCGATCACCTTCGGGCCCCCCGGGTGCGAGACCCAGGCGCCGACCTCGGCCGGCGTGAGGTCGTGGTCGGCGAGGAAGCCGCGCACGTCGTCGCCGAGATACTTGCGCACGAGCACCGGCACCTCGGCATCGAGCACGATCTTCAGACCGGTCGGGCCGACGTCCCAACCCATGGTGCGCTCGCTGTCGGGATACAAGTGGCTGCGCGAGCCGACCACCCGCGGCCCGGGCTCGCTCCGATCGGCGCCCACCGCAACGACCGCCGCGGCGCCGTCGCCGAACAAGCCGCTGGCCACCAGGTTGGCCACCGAGCGGTCATTGCGTTGCACGGTGAGCGAGCAGAGCTCCACCGAGAGCAGTACCGCTACCCCGCCTGGGCGCCCGAGCAGCAGATCGTCGAGCCGGGCGATCCCGGCCGCGCCGGCGACGCAGCCGAGGCCGAACATCGGCACCCGCCGCACGTCGGGCCGCAGGCCGATCCGTTCGGCGATCCGGGCCTCGAGCGATGGCACCGCTACCCCGGTGATGGTGGTCGACACGACCGTGTCCACGTCCCGCGGACGCAGGCCGGCCCGATCCAGCGCCCCGTTGATCGCCTCGGCGCCGAGCTCGACCGCCGCGGTGATGAACAGGTCGTTGGCCTCGCCGAAGTCGCGCAGGCCGGCGTAGCGCTCGAGCGGGATCGCCAGGTGACGGGTGTCGACGCGGGCGTTGGCGTGCAGCCGGGCCAGGACCGCGGTGTTGGCATCGGCGCCCATGCAGACCTCGGCGAACGCCTGGGTCAGCTCCTCCTGCCGGTAGCGGTGCTCCGGCAGCACCGCGTGCACGGCGGCGAGGGTGGTCACGCCTCGACACTACGGAAGGCCGGTTGCCAACGACCACGGGAAGTCGGGTACCGACGCCTCCGCCGCGCCCGCTCCTACCATCCTCAGCATGCCCGCCGTGCCGACGTCCGGAGCCGATGCCGCACCGGCTCGCGCGTCGGGCCGGGTGCTGCGCGAGCTGGCCCGGTCCTGCCACCCCGTCCCGACCCTTGCCGTCACCGCACTGACCGCGGGCCTGTGCGCGCTGGCCGACGTGTCGCTGGCGCGGGCCGTGCTGGTCGTGATGGCCGTCTTCGTCGGGCAGCTGTCGATCGGCTGGGGCAACGACTATCTCGATCGCGACCGGGACCGGGCGGT
>JALZBL010000359.1 GCA_030947395.1 Actinomycetota bacterium
CGCCCAACCCGGGCTCGTCGCGCCAGACCCCCTCGACGTCCATCCGGTTGTGGCAGGAGCCGTCGGACGCGAGGGCGTCGAGCAGGAAGCCGAGGTAATGCCCGGCCATCCGTTGCAGGGCAGGGGCCGGATCGGGCTCACGGCAGACGACGACCAGAGCGCGGGCCACGTCGTCGACGCAGTAGCCGTGCTCGCGGCGCGGATTGGCGTACCGGGCGTGTTCGAACAGCCCGCGGTCGTCGGTCAGCCGTTCCAGGTGGTCGAACACCCGCTCCGGCGCGGCCGTGAGGGGGGTCATGCCGCGACGTCGGCCCCGAGCAACCGGGAGGAGAGCTCGCGGTATTGATCGGCGACCGCCGACCACCTCAGCCGCGGCGCCACCCCCGCCGCCGCCGCCGCCATCCGTGCCGCCACGTCCGGGCGGGTGATCACCCGGCGCAGCGCGCCGGCGATGGCGTCGGGATCGCGGTGCGCCACGACCGCACCGGCGCCCGAGGCGAGCAGTTCGACCGCGTGCGGGAAGGCGGTGGCGACCACCGGCTTTCCGGCGGCCACCGCCTCGATCAGCACTCCGGAGCTCACCTGCTCGGTCGAGTCGTACGGCAGCAGCACGATGTCGGCGGTGGCCACGAGCCGGGCCAGCGCCGGCGCGTCGCGGTAGTGCCCGTCGAACGTCACCCGCGCGCCCAGGCCGAGCCGCCGCACCCGCTCGCCGAGGGCGTCGCGGTAAGCCTCGCCGTCGCGCGCGGCGACCTTCGGGTGCGTCTGGCCGGCGATGACGTAACGCGGCGCCGGTTGCAGGTCGCCGAGCAGGTTCATGGCCTCGATGCCCCACTCGATGCCCTTGCCGGGACCGATCAGCCCCCAGGTGAGCACCGTCGCCTGCCCGGTGCGAAACACCGGGTCCATGACCATCGACGCCGGGGCGAGGGCAGGAGCACCGTGGGCGATCACCCAGACCTTGCTCGTGTCCACGGCGTGACTCGCGGCCAGGCGCTCGCGGGCGGTATCGGTCATCGTCACGACGGCGCCAGCCCGTGCCACCACCGCTTCTAGGATGTGGCGCTGGTGCGCGGTCGGGTTCGCGCGCACCGTGTGCAGCACGACCACGGTCGGAACCTCCAACCGGGCCAGCAGCTCCAGCACCTCCGCACCGTCGCGCCCGCCGTAGACCCCGAACTCGTGCTGCACGATTGCGACGTCACAGCCGTTGAGGCGCCCGGCGGCGTTGACCAGGCTGGCGGGGTCGCCGGCCACCAACTCCGCGACGACCTCGGCACCGGGCCGGGGCAGGCGTTGCTCGACGAGCCGGACGACCCGTCCGGCGTCCTCGCCGGCGTCGGTGAGGGCGTGGTACAGCGCCGCCGTGAACGAGGCCAACCCGCACTGCGTCGGCGGGTAGGTGCTGACGAACCCGTAGTTGATGCTCATGACTGCGGTGCCTCTCGATCGCTCGACCCACGGTTGCGCGTGTTTGGTGTGGCGCGGCTGGAGACGGGTTACCGACCGCGGGCGGGGTCTCGGCCCGGCGGTCCTCCGTGAGGCCGAAGAGGCCTGCCCCGCCAGCTTACGGTGAAGCGCCGAACTGCCGGACGGCCCAACCCGGTGACGCCCCGATGGTTCGGGGCGCAGCCAAGCCGATGAGCCGCCGATGGCCGGCTCCGGCCGCTCGGGGGAACCAGATCGGGCCACGCCATGGTTGCAGCCCGCGGACCCGCCGCCGCGCTGGTCACCGCCGAGAGGACCGCCGCCATGGCCCGCGCCGTTCGATTCGACCAGTACGGGCCGGTCGACGTCCTGCACATCGACGACGTCGACCGACCGGACCCCGGACCCGGCGAGGTCGTGGTGGAAGTGGTCAGCGCCGGGATCAACCCCGGCGAGATATCGATCCGGGAAGGGCGGCTGCACGCGCAGTGGCCGGCCACGTTCCCCTCGGGCGAGGGAAGCGACTTCGCCGGTCGCGTCGTCACCGTCGCCGACGGGGTCACCGCATTTGCCGTGGCGGACGACGTGCTCGGATTCACCGATCAACGGGCCTCGCACGCCGATTACGTCGTGGCGCCCACCGACCAGCTGACCGCCAAGCCGGCCGGGGTGGGGTGGGACGAGGCCGGCTCGCTGCACGTGGTGGGCGCCACCGCGTACGCCGCCGTTCGGGCGGTCGCCCCGCAGGCTGGGGAGACCGTCGTAGTCAGCGGCGCCGCCGGGGGCGTGGGCTCCCTCACGGTGCAACTGGCCCGGCGCGCCGGAGCCACGGTCGTCGGTATCGCCGGTCCGGCCAACCAGGCCTGGCTCGAGTCGCTGGGCGTGCGCCCGGTGGCCTACGGCGACGGCTTGGCCGACCGGCTGCGGGCGGCTGCGCCGGATGGCGTGGACGCATTCATCGACACGTTCGGCGGCGGGTACGTCGAGCTGGCGATCGACCTCGGTGTCGCGCCCGAGCGTATCGACACCATCATCGACTTCGCCGCGGCGGGTCGATTCGCAGGCGTCAAGACGCAGGGAAGCGCCGCCGCCCGGGAGGCCTCAGTTCTGGCCGACCTGGCGGCCCTCGTCGCCGGCGGCGAGCTGCTCGTGCCCATCGCGGCGACCTATCCGCTGGAGGACGTCCGCGCGGCTTACACC
>JALZBL010000075.1 GCA_030947395.1 Actinomycetota bacterium
ACGCAAGGCCATCGGCTTACCCGGCGCGATCCACGGCCTAGCGCCAGCCGGGCAATGAGGACGGGAACCCGGCATCAGTACCTACGCTCCATCGGCTGGTAGCGGGTGACCACGACCGGCTTGTAGTCCAGGCGGATCTCGCCGTCGGCCTGGCGGTAGGCCATGGTGTGGCGCATGAAGTTGACGTCGTCGCGGTTGGGGTAGTCCTCCCGGGCGTGGCCGCCGCGGGATTCGTTGCGCGCCAGGGCGCCTTCGACCAGCACTTCGGCCAAGTCGAGCAGGAAGCCGAGTTCGATCGCCTCGAGCAGGTCGAGGTTGTAGCGCTTGCCCTTGTCGGTGATCGCGACGTTCGGGTAGCGCTCCTTGAGTACCGCGACGTCGGTCTTCGCCTGTTTCAGCGTGGCCTCGGTGCGATAGACCTGGGCGTTGAGGTCCATCGTCTCCTGCAGCTGCGAGCGCAGGGTGGCCACCCGCTCGGTGCCGGTCGAGTCGAGCATGGACCGCACCATCTCGACCACCCGTGACTCTGGCCGCTCGGGCACCTCGCGTCGGTGCGCGCGGGCCGCGTAATCCGCGGCGGCGATGCCCGCCCGCCGGCCGAAGACGTTGATGTCGAGCAGCGAGTTCGTACCCAGCCGGTTGGCTCCGTGGACCGAGACGCACGCGACCTCGCCGGCCGCGAACAGCCCGGGCACGATGTGGTCGTTGTCTCTCAGCACTTCACCGTCGACGTTGGTCGGAACGCCGCCCATGGCGTAATGCGCGGTCGGGTACACCGGCACCGGCTCGGTGTAGGGCTCGACGCCGAGGTAGGTCCGCGCGAATTCGGTGATGTCGGGCAGCTTGGCGTCGATGTGCGCCGGCTCCAGATGCGTGAGGTCGAGCAGGATGTAGTCCCGGTTCGGTCCGGCGCCGCGGCCCTCGCGGACCTCCAGCGACATGTAGCGGGCGATCATGTCGCGCGGAGCGAGGTCTTTCATGGTCGGCGCATAGCGCTCCATGAACCGCTCGCCTTCGGCGTTGCGCAGGATCGCCCCCTCGCCGCGGGCGGCCTCCGAGAGCAGGATGCCCAGGCCGGCCAGGCCGGTCGGGTGGAACTGGTAGAACTCCATGTCCTCCAGCGGCAACCCGCGCCGCCAGACCACGCCCAGGCCGTCCCCGGTCAGGGTGTGCGCGTTGGACGTGGTCTTGAAGACCTTGCCGAAGCCACCGGTGGCCAGGATGACCGACGCCGCGTTGAAGACGTGGATCTCCCCGGAAGCCAGCTCGTAGGCGACGACGCCGCAGGCCACTGGCTGCCCGGACGCGTCCGGGGTCATCAGCAGGTCGAGGACGTAGAACTCGTTGTAGAACTCGACCTCCTGCTTCACGCAGTTCTGGTAGAGCGTCTGCAGGATCATGTGGCCCGTGCGGTCGGCGGCGAAGCAGGATCGGCGGACCGGCTTCTTGCCGTGGTCGCGGGTGTGCCCGCCGAAGCGGCGCTGGTCGATGCGGCCCTCCGGCGTGCGGTTGAACGGCAGCCCCATCTTCTCCAGGTCGAGCACGGCGTCGATGGCCTCCCGACACATGACCTCGGCCGCGTCCTGGTCGACCAGGTAGTCACCGCCCTTGACCGTGTCGAAGGTGTGCCACTCCCAGTTGTCCTCTTCGACATTGGCCAGCGCCGCGCACATCCCGCCCTGGGCCGCGCCGGTGTGCGAGCGAGTCGGGTACAGCTTGGTCAACACTGCGGTACGGGCCTGCTTCGACGATTCCAGGGCCGCGCGCATGCCCGCGCCGCCGGCTCCGACGATGACGACGTCGTACTGATGCCTCTGCATGGTGGTCTCCCTGCCCTCGAGACGTGCGCCGGGCTAAATCGTCGGGTCGAAGGTGAAGATGACCAGCGTCCCGACACTGATCACGACCACCGTGGCGGCGTAGAGGAGCATCTTGAGCCAGAAACGAGTCGCGTCGCGCCGGGTGTAGTCGTTGATCACGGTGCGCAGTCCGTTCGCCCCGTGCAGCTGGGCCAGCCACAGCATCAGCAGGTCCCATGCCTGCCAGAACGGTGAGGACCAGCGACCGGCGACGAAGGCGAAGTTGACGCGCTGCACTCCGCCGTCGAGGACATTCATGATGAACAAGTGACCGAGTACCAGCACCACCAGGAACACACCCGAGACCCGCATGAAGACCCAGGAGTAGAGCTCGAAGTTGGTGCGCGAGCGCGGCCGGCGCACCCGCGAGCGCGGTGGGGCGACGTAGGGCGCCTCCGCGCTCACTTGCTGCCGACCAGCGTCAACACGGTGTGGCGGAGCATGAAGAACGTGCCCGGCACCATGACCACGACCCACACCGCGACGATGGCCCACAGCATCTGCCGCTGGACCCGCGGGCCCCGCTCCCAGAAGTCGATGGCGATGATGCGCAGTCCGTTGAGCGCGTGGAACAGGACCGCCCCGACCAGCCCCACCTCCATCAGGTTGACGAAGGGGTTCTTGTAGGTGTCGATCACGAGGTCGTAGGACTCCGGGGAAACCCGCACCAGTGCGGTGTCCAGCACGTGGGCGAAGAGGAAGAAGAAGGTCAGCACGCCGGTGATGCGGTGCGCGACCCACGACCACATGCCTTCGCGGCCGCGGTACAACGTGCCTCCCGGGCGGACCCGGGGGCGCGCCGGCGCGCCGGCTCCGGCGGCGGGGTGGTCGGCGGTGGTCGTCACGTTGCTCCTGTCGATGCCGCGTGCACGTCGGCGCGCTGGGCCGTCGCCGCGGCCAAGGCCGCTGTCGGCGTGGAAGCTGCCGCTCTCGCTTCGGAGGCCGCCGCACGGGTAACGAAGGCCGTCGATCGCCGCGGCGCAACCCACGACCCGGGACCGACGAGGCGGGCACGCTCGCACGAATCGCGCCAGATC
The DNA here is from genome assembly GCA_030947395.1 of Actinomycetota bacterium. Taxonomy (GTDB): domain Bacteria; phylum Actinomycetota; class Actinomycetes; order Mycobacteriales; family Jatrophihabitantaceae; genus JALZBL01. Next base: position 2,897 of record JALZBL010000075.1, read on the forward strand.
TTCACTCACTCGAACTCTAGTCGGGCGCAATCCGGGCTGAGGGCATCGGCGGATGTGATGGTCCGGACATTTGCGCCTCCCCGGTTCCGACTGGATCACGGGCCGGTAACCATCGACCGGCGGCGTAGGAACGCGACGGTGGCCGGGCTACGGTGTCCTATCCGCACGGCCGGCCACTGCCCGGCTCGACCGGAGACGACAGCGCCATCGAGCACCATCCCGCCCAGCGGGAGTCCGGCCCGCACGATCCCGCGCGGGCGGCCACACGATGAAGGAGCGAGTAGTGCGAGGACGGGTATCGGCGCTCGTCGCTGGAGTGGCTGCGGTCACCCTGGCGCTGAGCGGCTGCGGCAGCAAGAAGGCCAACAACGGTGGTACCGCCGGGAGTGGCACCACTGGCGGGTCTAGCAGCGGGTCGGCGGCAGCGATCAAGGCGTGCATGGTCACCGACACCGGCGGCATCGACGACAAATCGTTCAACGCATCCGCCTACGCCGGTCTGAAGCAGGCCGCGAGCGAGGGCAAGGCGACCGTCCCGCAGCCACTGGAGTCCAAAACCGAGACCGACTACAAGACCAATATCAACAACCTGCTCGGGCAGAACTGCAAGGTCATCCTCACCGTGGGCGGCCTCATGGGTGCGGCGACGAAGGCGGCGGCCGAGGCCAATCCCAAGCAGAAGTTCGTGGAGGTCGACAACCCCGGCAACGGAACCAACTGGAAGGGCCTGCAGTTCGACGCGGCCCAGGGTGGCTTCCTCGGCGGGTACCTGGCCGCCGGCTACTCCAAGACCGGGGTCGTGGCGACCTACGGCGGCCTGCAGATCCCGCCGGTGACCGTCTACATGGACGGCTTCTGGGAGGGCGTGCAGTACTACAACCAGCAGAAGAACAAGTCCGTCAAGGTCCTCGGCTGGAACGAGGCCACCCAAAAGGGCACGTTCGGCGGTGGCTTCGTCGACCAGAACAAGGGCAAGTCGTTGACCACGAACTTCATCGCCCAGAACGCCGACGTGATCTTCCCCGTGGCCGGCGGCCTCGGACTGGGTTCGGCCGGTGTCGCCCAGAGCACCAAGAAAGCGGTGGTCATCTGGGTCGACACCGACGGCTACGTGTCCGCCCCGCAGTACAAGGACGTGTTCCTCTCCACCGTGTTCAAGGACGTCAAGGGCGCGGTCCACACCGCGATCAGCGACGAGGCGGCGGGCAACGACACGACCAAGGACTACGTGGGCACCCTGGCCAACAACGGCACCGGGTTGAGCCCGTTCCACGACTTCGACGCCAAGGTCGACACCGGCCTCAAGGCCGAGCTGGACAAGATTAAGCAGGAGATCGTCGCCGGCAAGATCACGATGAAGTCGAAGGCCTCGCCGAAGTAAACCCTCCGCCCGACCGGGTCCGCGGGAGCGTGATGCAGGCGTGAAGCTGCAATTGCGGGGCATCACCAAGCGCTTCGGGGCGCTGGTGGCCAACGACGCGATCGATCTGTCGATCGAGCCGGGGGAGATCCACGCCCTGCTCGGAGAGAACGGGGCCGGCAAGTCCACCCTGATGAACGTCCTCTTCGGCCTGTACCAGCCCGAGGACGGGACGATCCTGCTCGACGGCGTTGCGCACCGCTTCAAGGGACCGGGCGAGGCGATCGCCGCCGGCATTGGGATGGTGCACCAGCACTTCATGCTCGTGCCGGTGTTCACGGTGGCCGAGAACGTGATGCTCGGCCACGAATGGACGTCCGGCCCGCTGGGCACCCTGAACCGGCGCACCGCCCGGGCCCGGGTGCACGAGCTCTCCGCCCGCTACGGACTGAACGTCGATCCCGATGCCGTGGTCGGCGACCTGCCGGTCGGGGTGCAGCAGCGGGTGGAGATCCTCAAGGCCCTGCTGCGGGATGCCTCGGTCCTCGTCCTCGACGAGCCGACGGCGGTACTCACGCCGCAGGAGATCGACGACCTGATCCGGGTGATGCGCGAACTCAAGGACGCCGGCAAGTCGATCGTGTTCATCACCCACAAGCTGCGCGAGGTCAAAGCGGTGGCCGACCGCATCACCGTGATCCGGCGCGGCCGGGTCGTCGGGGAAGCACCCCCGTCGGCGAGCGAGGCCGAGCTGGCCGGTCTGATGGTCGGCCGCGACGTCAGCCTGAGCGTCGCCAAGGCCGCGGCCCGGCCCGGCGAGCTGAGCCTGCGGGTGCGAGGGCTGTCGATCGACGACGACCGTGGGCACCCGGCGGTGCGCGCGGTGGACCTCGACGTGCGAGCCGGTGAGATCGTCGTACTCGCCGGCGTCCAGGGCAACGGGCAGGAGGAGCTGGCCGAGGCGCTGCTCGGGCTGCGCAGCCCGACCGCGGGCACAATCTCGCTGCAGGGACGCCCGTTGGCCGGCCGCACCCCGGGCGACATCCTCGCCGCCGGCGTCGGTTTCGTCCCGGAGGACCGGCAACACGACGGGCTGATCGCCGGGTTCACCGTCGCCGAGAACCTCGTGCTCGACCGGTACGACCGCGAGCCGTTCGGCCACCGGCTCGGCCTCGATCTGGGCCGGATCGCCGAGAACGCCGAGGCTCGCGTCGGCGAGTTCGACATCCGCACTCCCTCGATCACCGCGCCGGCCGGCACGTTGTCCGGTGGCAACCAGCAGAAGCTCGTCATCGCCCGGGAGATGTCGCGCCCACTGACCGTCTTCGTGGCGTCGCAGCCGACCCGTGGGGTGGACGTCGGGGCCCAGGAGTTCATCCACCGTCGGATCGTCGCCGAGCGCGACAACGGCACCGCGGTGGTGATCGTGTCCTCCGAGCTGGAGGAGGTCCTCGGCCTGGCCGATCGGATCGTCGTCATGTACTGCGGCTCGATCATCGGTGAGCTCCCGGCCGGTGCCAGCCGCGACGCGGTCGGGCTCATGATGGCCGGAGTCCCGGCCGAGCGGGCCGTGGTCGAGGCCCAGGAGCATCCGAGCGAGCTGGCCGAGGTCGACGCCGCGGTGGTGGTCGGCGCCGACCCCCCAGTCGTCCTCGACGTCGACTCCGCGCGCGGCGCCCCGGCGACGGGCACTGACGGCCCCGGCCCGGCGGCCAGCGGTCGGACCAGCGCCCCCCGCGATGGTGGTGGCCGGAAGTGAGCGCCACCACCGTGGAGGAACCGGCCGCCGCGACACCACCCGGGATGAGCCCACCCGAGCGCGGCAAGGCTCGCCCGGCCGGGCTGCGCGACAACCTGGTACTGACCGGACTGGCGTTCGTGTCCGCGTTGTTCCTCGGCGCGCTGCTGATGATCTTCTCGGACGACCAGACGCGGACGTCGCTCGGCTACTTCTTCCAGGCCCCGAGCGACTTCTTCACCAATGCCTGGTACACGGTGCGCGACGCCTACATCGCCATGTTCAAGGGGGCGATCTTCGATCCGGGGCGGGCCGACGGGCTGAGCCAGGTGTTCGGCCCGATCGGATCGACGATCTTCACCGCGACACCGCTGATCTGCGCCGGCCTCGGCATCTCGCTGGCCTTCCGCTCGGGTCTGTTCAACATCGGCGGCCAGGGCCAGCTCATTGCCGGGGCCATGGCTTCGGGCTACGTCGGGTTCGCGTGGTCGTTGCCGCCGGGCGTCCATCTGGTCGCCGCCATCGTCGCCGGGGTTGTGGCCGGCGGCCTCTGGGGCTTCATCGCCGGATTCCTCAAGGCGCGCACCGGTGCGCACGAGGTCATCACGACCATCATGCTCAACTACGTTGCGCTCTACGGCCTGAAGTACCTGCTGCAGACCGACGCCGTCATCTCGGGCCCGGGCGGCCAGGCCAGCAAGACGATCAAGGACAGCGCCCGGCTGCCGCACCTGTTCGGCCCGGGCCTCGACGTCGACCTCGGCATCCTGCTGGCCCTGGCCGCCGCGGCGTTCGTGTGGTGGCTGCTCACCCGCAGCACGGTCGGGTTCCGGCTCCGGGCGGTCGGCGCCAACCCCGCCGCGGCGCGCACCGCCGGAATGAGTGTGGCCGGCTCCACCATGATCGCGATGGCCCTGGCCGGCGGCCTGTGCGGCCTGTCCGGCACCACGCTGGCCCTCGGTGGTGCCACGTCCTATCAGGTGACGCCGGCCATCGACTCCGGCGTCGGATTCGACGCGATCACGGTAGCCCTGCTCGGGCGCAGCAATCCGTGGGGAACGGTCGCCGCCGGCCTGCTCTTCGGGGCCCTGCGCCAGGGCGGCGCGCGCATGCAGGCCGAGGCCGGGGTCGGCATCCCGATCGACCTGGTCACCGTCATCCAGGCGCTCATCGTCATCTTCGTGGCCGCGCCCCGCCTGACCCGGGCCATCTACCGGCTTCGGGACCGCGGCGCGGGCGGCCTGGCCGGCTCGACCAGCAACCTCGCGGTGACCGTCACCGGCACGCGCATCACCCGGTTCCCGCGGCACATCGTGGTGGGTGCCGCCCAGGCGGTGGTCGGGGTGCTCTCGCTGGTGGGATTCGGTC
>JALZBL010000360.1 GCA_030947395.1 Actinomycetota bacterium
GCCGCCGGCCGACCCCGCAGCTAGCGCGCCGGCCGACGCGGACCCGGGCGCGAACTCGGCCGCGGGCCCGGGGGCTGGCTCGGGGCAGGACGAGATCGCGTTCGGCGCCGACCTCGCCCCCAACCTCACGGCGGCGTTGCGGGGGACCCTGACCTAGTGCCTGACTCGTGCCTAACCCTGGTGCTGACCTGGTGCTGACCTGGTTGCCTGACCTTGTGCCTCAGCAGCCGGTGAGGGCTGTGCCGGCCTTGACCGCGTCGAGCGCCTGAACCGCCTGGTGCAGCGTGGACACCTTGGCCACGGTCAGTCCCTTCGGCACATTGCCACGCACATCGGAACAGTTGCCCTCCGGCGCCAGGAAGACCGTCGCTCCGGCCCGGCGGGCGGCGATCATCTTCAACTGAATGCCGCCGATCGGGCCGACCTTGCCGTCGAGATCGATGGTGCCGGTCCCGGCGACGAAGCGGCCGCCGGTCAGATCGTCGGCGCCGACCTTGTCGATGATCCCGAGCGCGAACATCATGCCGGCCGACGGTCCGCCGATGGCATCGTTGAGGCCCAGGGACACGCCGAAGCCGGCGAAGCAGGTGTCGGCGACCGCGACCCCGATCCGGGCCCCGGTGCGACCGGACGCCGGGGCGAGCAGGGTGAGGTTGACCGTCGTGGGCGTCCCTTTGCGTTGCACGACCACCGCGCCGGAGCTGCCGGGTTTCTGGCCGGCCAGCGTGGCCAGCAGTGACTTCTGGTCCGTGATCGGCGCGCCGTTGAGGCTCAGCAGCTTGTCGCCGTACTTGAGGGCGCCGGCCGGCGACATGTCCGGGCTCGTGCCGATCACTCCGAAGTAGCGGGGGTACCTCAGCTCGCAGAATGCCGCGCCTTCGGCCGAAGTCTGGGAGTCGGTGAAGTCGGTCGCGTCCTGCTGCGCGACCTGCTTCTCACTCCTGCCTGGCGGGTAAATGGTCTCGCGCGGGACCACAACCTGGTCTCCGGCCAACCAGCCGGAGATGGCCTGCAGGACGCTGACCCGGCCGGTCGAGATGCTCACCGTGGTCAGGTTGAGGTTGCCGTGGGTGCCGTTCTCGGTCCGGCCGTTGAGCACGATGATCTTCTGCCCGCCATAGGAACCCAGGGTGTTGATGGTCGGCCCTGGGGAGAGGATCACGTACGGCACCGGCAGGGAAATGGCGAGCACCGCCATGACGAGGAAGAGGACGCCCCCGACGACGAGGGTCCGTACCCGGCGGCTCACCGCGCCACCCTAACCGTCGGCGCCTGGCATCCGTGCGGTGCCGGGTGTCCGTGCGGTGCCCGGTGTCCGTGCGGTGCCGGGTGTCGTGATCGGCCGCGCCCGGTCGGCCAGGGTGGCGAGAAAGCGCCGGTGGTCGGCGACGGCTCGTTCACTGGACGGCGGCCGCGGGGGGCGGGCGAGCTGCCAGCTCACCAACGCGGCCACTGCGGTGGATACGACCGGCACGGCCAACCACACCAGCCATCCCATGATCATGCGGACGCTACGCCGGCGCAGTCGGGTTGATCCGTCGCCGCGCGGAGCCGCTGATCGGCCGGCGTGGCCCCCGCTGCCCGACCGGCGGAGGCGAACGGACGTCCGCCGGACTCGAAGTTCGCTTAGAGCAGATCGACGCCACCGGGATCGGGGAACCACTGCCCGGCGCCTGTCGTCAGCACTAGCGTGGAAACCATGAATGTGGGCGTGCGGCGATGACCAACCTGCCCTTCGGCTTCGGCCCTCCCGACCAGGGCGGCTCGGGCGGCGGTCCGGGCGGCTTCGGGAGTGGCCCGGGCGGCTTCGGCCTGCCCGACGACCTGGCCGGCAAGGTGCCGCTGTTCGCCGAACTGCAGAAGCTGTTCTCGTGGTCGGGCGGACCGGTGAACTGGGACTTGGCCCGGCAGGTGGCGATCTCCGCGCTGAGCGGGGGGCATGCGCCGGTCTCGGCTCCCGATCGGGAAGCCGTCCTTGAGGCGGTTCGCCTGGCTGATCTATGGCTGGACGACGTGACCGAGATGCCGTCCGGAGTCACCGCGGTCGAGGCCTGGAACCGCGTCGAATGGATAGAGCGCACCCTGCCGGTGTGGTCGACGCTGTGTGACCCGGTGGCCGAGCACGTCGTCAGCGCGATGTCGGCGGGGCTGCCCGAGGAGATCCGGGCCCAGGCCGGTCCGATGGCTCCGATCATGTCCCAGTTGGGCGGGATGATGTTCGGCTCGCAGGTCGGCCAGGCCCTGGGCGCTCTCGCCGGTGAGATCGTTTCCGCGACCGACATCGGCCTGCCCCTCGGTCCCGCCGGTACCGCCGCGTTGGTACCGGACAACATTGCCGCGTTCGGCGCCGGTCTCGGCCGGCCGGAGACCGAGGTGCGGCTCTACCTGGCCTTGCGCGAGGCGGCGCACCAGCGCCTCTTCGCCCAGGTGCCGTGGCTGCGGCAGCGGCTCATCGACACCGTCGACGGATATGCGCGGGGCATCGAGATCGACCCGTCGAGCATCGAACGGGTGATGGGCGAGATCGACCCGTCGAACCCGGCCAGCATCCAGTCCGCCCTGTCCGGTGGCATGTTCGAACCGCAGGAGACGCCCGCCCAGCAGGCTTCCCTGCGCCGCCTGGAGA
>JALZBL010000361.1 GCA_030947395.1 Actinomycetota bacterium
GGGCCGAGCGCGCCACCCGGGCCGCGCACGAGCACGCCCAGCGCAGCGTGAACCGCTTCACCGCCCGACTGGAGGAACTGACCACCGCCACGGCGGCGTCCGCGGCGATCCAGGTCGAGAACCGCACGGTCGTCCACCTGGCCGATCTGGCCCGCGGCATGGACGGACACGTGCGGATGACCCTCACGACCTACGTCCTGCGCCACTGGTTCGCCCAAGTCGTCGCGGCGGCCAACGGCCGGCTGGCCGCGATGTCCTCTGGCCGGTACGCCCTGCGGCGCATCGACCACGGAGTACGGGCCCGCGACCGCGGCGGCCTCACCCTGAGCGTCGTGGACGAGCACACCGGTGAGGAGCGCGACCCGCGCTCGCTGTCGGGCGGCGAGACGTTCTACACCTCGCTGGCGCTGGCCCTCGGACTGGCCGACGTGGTCACCGCCGAGGCCGGCGGGATCGACCTCGACACCCTGTTCATCGACGAGGGCTTCGGCAGCCTGGACGCCGACACCCTGGATGACGTCATGTCCGTCGTCGACGATCTGCGCGACCGGGGCCGGGTGGTCGGCATCGTCAGCCACCTGGCCGAACTCAAGGACCGCATCCCCGAGCGGTTGGCGGTCCGCCGCCGTCCGGATGGATCATCGGAGGTCCGGCTGATCGCCTGACCGCCCCGACGTCGAACACCAAGCCAGTGATCACAACCGACCGTTCGACAACCACGTAAGCCACCGCCGGCCGCGCGACGGGAAGGTCGGCGCGGACAGCTTTCCTACTGGGAAACGCGAAGCCGCGGCCGCGGGGCCTCGTGGCCCAGGGTGGCGTGGAACGCTGGTCAGCGTGGCGGTTCGGCATCTGGGGGTGGAAGAAGCCGGGTGGGCCGCGGAGATGATGGCGGCGCGTCGGGGGGCGTACGCCCGGTACTCACCGGTCTTCTGGCGTCCTCGCCGCGGTATGACCGAAGAGCACGCGGGGTTTCTCGAGCGCCAGGTGCAGGACCCGGACATCGTGGCGCTGCGAACCAGCCACGGGTTCGTCATCGCCCAATGCCGCGACCGCGAAGGGCTCATCGATGACTTCGCGATCGACGGCGAGGGTGCGTGGGCCGACGACGGGCGGGAGCTGCTTACCGCGGCATGGGACTTGCTGTCCGCGCGCGGCCTGTCCGTCGTGCGGGTGGTCACGGCCCAAGCCGACGAACCCAAGGTCGCGATGCTGGTCGCGGCGGGACTGCGGCTGCTGGAGCAGTGGTGGGTCAAGCCAATCGAGGGGGTCAACCAGGGCGGCGTCGCTCACGGGCGTGTGGACAGATCTGGTTTCTCGGGCATTCTCGCTCCGGCGCCGCCGGTCTACGATCCCGGCGGCCCGGTGTTGCTGGCCGACCGGGTATCCGCCAACACCGATCTGAGTGTGGTCGAAGACGAGGCGGCCCGAATGGGATCGGTGCTCGTCATCCTGCCGACCGAGCCCGGCAGCGAGCGAGAACGCGCATTACCGGACAGCGGCTGGGCGGTTGCCTCCCAGTGGTACCTCGGCCAGCCCCACTGACGCCCGGGGCTGGCGAACTGTTCGGCCGGGTACCCGGGGCCGCTCGGTCGCGGAGCCGAACTCAGGTAAGGAAGCCGAGGGCCGGGCGATCGGGGCCGAGAATCGAGCCGGGGTCGGTCTTGAGTACCTTGGCGATCAGCTCGGAGTAGACGACCCGGAAGTCGATGCCGGCCTTGAGGTCACCGGCGTCGAGGTCGCGCAGGCTCGGCTCGGCGCCGTAGAAGCCGCCCTTCACCGGTGCGCCCGCCACGAACACCGGACCGGCCGTGCCGTGGTCCGTGCCCTGGGCGGCGTTGGCCGCCACCCGCCGACCGAACTCCGAGTAGGCCAGCAGCACCACCTTCTGCCCGCTCGGGTCGCCGGCGAGCTGGTCGAAGAACGACGACACCGCGGCGTCGACGACCCCGAGCTGAGCCTGCTGCGATCCCTTCTCGTCGGCGTGGGTGTCGAAGCCGCCCTGACTGACGGCGTAGACCGACGTGGGGACGCCGAGCTTGATGCAGCGGGCGACGGTGTCGAGCTGCTGCTTCAGGCCCGTCTGCCCGCCGGCCGACCCGGCCGGCAACTGGGGGTCCTCATCGCCGGCGGCGGACTTGTCGATTACCGGAGCGAACGTGGTGTTCACCCGGCGTTGGGCGCGGTACCCGGCGCAGACCAGCGCCCGCGCGGGCGAGTCGGCCGGGTCAGGGCGCCCGAGCGCATCGATGCTCGCGTCCAACGCGGCCGGCAACGGCTTCGACCGACCCAACGGCAGGGCCGCCGCCGCCGCTTTGGCCCCGACGGCCAGCGGGGGCAGCACGGCGCCGACGTTGACCGCGCGCAGCGGGTCGTCGCCGGTGGCGTCGAGCCAGCGGCCCAGCCAGCCGGTGTTCACCGGAGTCTCCGGCGAGGCGGTCTGCCAGATGTCCATGCTGCGGAAGTGGCTATGGTCCGGCTTCGGGTAGCCCACGCCCCGCACGATGGCCAACCGGCCGTCCTGCCACATCTTGTGCAAGCCGGTCAGGCCCGGATTGAGGCCGAGCTGGTCGTCGAGGTGCAGCACGTCCCCGGCCGCGTAGGCCAGCTCCGGGCGAGCGTCGTG
>JALZBL010000362.1 GCA_030947395.1 Actinomycetota bacterium
ACACGGTGCAGCCCGGGGAGTCCATGTCCCGGGGCTGCACCGTTCTGGTGGCTACGGTGATCGCATGATGGGCGTGCGCGGCCGGGCGAGCGCCGGTGCGGTGGCCGTGGCGGTGGCGCTGCTCGCCGCGTGCGGTTCGAACCGCGGATCCGGCGCCCGCCCGTCCAGCCCGGCGACCGTGACCGCCACGGCCACCGGCTCGGCCTCGACATCCGCCTCGGCCTCGACCTCGGCGTCCCCGTCCCCGTCCACCCCCGCGACTCCGAGCCCGTCCTCGACCGCCTCCCTCGGCGGCACCTGCGACAACGTCCTGCCGATCAGCACCGTCGACCAGGCGGTCGGTACGAAGGTGATCGGGCGCACCGCGTTCGTCGTCGACCGGCCGGACGTGACTCTGCGTCAGGTCGAGCGGATCAATTGCCGCTACGGCATCACGCCGGTCAAGCCGGCGACGTCCGTGGCCAAGGTCGAAGTGAGTGTGTCGCTGTACGAGAACGCCCGCCAGGCGAAGCAGCGGGTGACCGCGACCGCCGACGACTGGCGCGCTCATGGCGCCGTGCCGCATGACGTGGCGGTTGCGGCGGCCAAGGGGACGGTCCTGGTCGGTTACGGAGCCCCTCTGCTGGTGGTGGCAACCGGGCCACGGACGGTGGCGGTCAGCGTGCTACCCACGCTGGTCGCGCCGGCCAAGCTCGATGCGGTCCTCAGCGGCCTAGCCGCGGCCGCACTGCACGGCGCCGGTGGCTGAGCCGGAGGGCTCCGGACGGCGATCGGGTGAACGGCCGCGATCGGGCGAGGATCCGCTATCGGGTGAACGGCCGCGGCCGCTGGACCCGGCGCGAACCCAGCTCCGCGTCGCGCTAACCGGGGGAGTGGGCGCCGGAAAGAGTGCTCTGGCCGCCGCATTGGCGCGGCACGGAGCCGTTCGGATCGACGCCGACCAACTGGCGCGGGAGGTAGTCGCACCCGGGACGCCGGGGCTGGCCGAGGTGGCCAACCGGTTCGGGCCTTCCGTACTGAACGCCGACGGCTCCCTCGACCGGGCGGCACTGGCCCCGCTGGTCTTCTCCGACCCCGTCGCCCGGGCCGCCCTCAACGCGATCACCCATCCCCTCATCGAGCGGCGCTCGGAGGAGCTGATGAACTCCGCGCCCCCCGATGCGGTGATCGTTTACGAGATCCCGTTGCTGGCCGAGACCGGGCGCGCCGATCACTTCGACCTGGTGATCGTCGTCGAGGCCGCGCTGGAGGCCCGGCTCCAGCGGCTGGCCGCGCGCGGAGTCCCGCCGGCCGCCGCCCGTTCCCGGATCGCTGCCCAGGCCGGAGACGAAGAGCGGCGTCGGCTGGCCGACGAGATGGTCGTCAATGACGGGGACCGCGACGCGCTCGCCGCCCGGGCCGGCGAACTGTGGAGCGAAATCCAGCGGCGACGCCGGATGAAAGGGCGGTCAGCCGCCGGGACCTGACCGGTGGCTGGTTTCGGTTCATCGACGTCGTGATCGAGATCAACCTGCGAAATCGATGAAGGGAAGGCGTTGGCGGCCGAAGCCGGTTTGAAGCGTCCGTCGCCTCTCGGCTAGAGTTCTGACTCGTTGCTCGCGGGCGACGGCGATCGCCGGGTCACGGCGGAGTTCATGCGGACGTAGCGCAGCTGGTAGCGCATCACCTTGCCAAGGTGAGGGTCGCGGGTTCGAATCCCGTCGTCCGCTCGGGTGTAGCCGGGCTGGTGGGAACCGGTCTCCGGCGCCGGGACCGTCCTCAGGGCACCCGCCCGGCGGCGTGGCCGAGTGGCTTAGGCAAGGGCCTGCAAAGCCCTGTACGCGGGTTCGATTCCCGCCGCCGCCTCGCACGAAGACCGTCGCGGCAGGCGGAACCGGCGGAAGGACGGGCGCGTCGATGACGCCCCGCGGCGGGACAACTGAACAGCACGGGCGATTAGCTCAGTGGGAGAGCACTTCCCTGACACGGAAGGGGTCACTGGTTCAATCCCAGTATCGCCCACCACCTACAGGCCCCGGAATCATTGGGGTACAGCGCGGTTCCCAAGATCACATGCCAGATACATGCCACAGACGGCCTGGCGCACAAGGTGATCGAACGGAAGGAACCCGCGATGACCGCAGCCGCCACCACGGAGACCTGGCATCCGTCCTGGTGCGACGGAGTGCACTACTGGCCCGACGACGTCCACCCCGACGACGTACCCCCACCCACGCCGCCACCGCCCACCGTGCCGACACCGGACGACGGCCGGCACTACCTGCTCGACGCGATCCGGGCCGACGCCACGTACCCGGACGGCGAGCCCATGTGGGCGGAGGCGGGCCTCCAACAGTTCGACGGCGGCCCGGTGCATATCACCGTGAGCATCGGGCACGGACCGTGCGAGGAGTACCGCTCGACCGAGGAGATTCGCGTGGACGCCCGGATGCTGCTGGCCGTCGCTGACCGCCTCGATCAGGTGATGGGGCAGTGACCGCCACCGACCAGGGCTACCGGGTCCTGCTGTCCGGGCGGGAGGCGGACCTACGCGGCCGCGGCGAGATGGACGCGCCCGGCGTTTACGGCGCCGACCTGCACAGCTACCTGCTGGTGTACGAGTACGAGGGCGGCGTGGTCA
>JALZBL010000076.1 GCA_030947395.1 Actinomycetota bacterium
CGGGCCGGTTCGGTAGTTCGGTGCGGTTCTGGGTCAGACGACGCGAACCGCGTCGGCCTGCGGACCCTTGGGGCCCTGGGCGACCTCGAACTCGACGCGCTGACCCTCATCGAGGGACCGGTAGCCATCGGACTGGATCGCCGAATAGTGGACGAAAACGTCCTGGCCGCCGTCTACGGCGATGAAGCCGTAGCCCTTCTCGTTGTTGAACCACTTCACACTGCCCTGTGCCACGTGCACTCCTTGCTAGGGGACATCCAGCCGCCGCACCTCGCGACGGCCAGGGTCTTCATGCTCGTCCCGTTTGCGTGCAGCGCTGCCGAACAGACTGCTGGTTGTGCAAAATCGGAAACTTGCCACTTCGACCACGGCTCAGGCTACACATGCGACCGCTCTGTGCCAACACCTCGCCAACACCCGCGGAAACGCTCCAGGACCCGGCTCAGAGCAGTCCGGCCGCCCGCATGCCCTTGAGCGTGGGAGGGATGACCGCCGTGCAACCGGCGCCGGCCGCGACGGCGTCCAGGGTCTTCAGCCCGTCGCCGGTGTTGTAGAGGACCGTCTCCTTGGCGGTGTCCAGGCGGCCATCGGCCACCAGCTTGGCCAGCACCGCGGTGGTCACCCCGCCGGCCGTCTCGGTGAAGATGCCGGTCGTGCGGGCCAGCAGGCGGATGCCGGCCCGGATCTCGTCGTCATCGGCCGCGGCCATCGCGCCGCCCGTCGAGCGCACGGCGTCCAGGGCGTAGGGCCCGTCGGCCGGGCTGCCGATGTTGAGCGACTTGGCGATGCCGGACGGTTTCACCGGCTGCACCAGGTCACTGCCCAGGTCGAAGGCGGTGGCGATCGGCGCGCACCCGGCCGACTGGGCCCCGTGCACCGTCCACGCGGCCGCGTCGACCAGCCCAGCCGCGGCCAGCTCCTTGAATGCCTTGTGCACCTTGGTCAGCAGGGACCCCGACGCCATCGGCGCGACCACCTGCTCCGGCAGCTTCCAGCCCAGCTGCTCGGCGACCTCGTAGCCGAGCGTCTTCGAGCCCTCGGCGTAGTAAGGCCGAACGTTGACATTGACGAACCCGGTGGACTCGAATTCCTCGGTCTCGGCCAGCTCGCTGCACAATCGATTGACGTCGTCGTAGCTGCCCTCGACGCCGACCAGGGTGCCGCCGTAGACGCTGGACTGAACGATCTTGGCTGGTTCCAGGTCGGCCGGGACGAAGACGATGGAGCGCATCCCGATCCGGGCGGCGTGCGCGGCCACGGAGTTGGCCAGATTGCCCGTCGAGGCGCAGGCGATGCGGTCGAAGCCGAGCTCACGGGCCGCGGTGATCGCCACCGAGACGACGCGATCCTTGAACGAGTGCGTCGGATTGGCCGAGTCGTCCTTCACCCACAGGGGCGCAGTGAACCCGAGCTCGGCACCGAGGCGGTCCGCCCGTACGAGCGGCGTCATGCCGGTTCCGGAATCGACGCGGGTGCCCGGGTCCTGGCCCACCGGGAGCAGACCCGAGTAGCGCCACAAGGAGTGGGGTCCCGCTTCGATTTCTGCTCGGGTCACTGCGGCCAGGGCAGCCGGGTCGTAACCGATCTCGAGCGGGCCGAAGCACTCGAAACACGCGTGCTGGGCACCGAGGGGATAGGTGGCGCCGCAGTTGCGGCAGATCAGCCCGTTGGCCGGCGAAGCGGCAAATGCGGGGCGGTCCAGTACGGCAGTCATGGGTGGCGAGGCCCTTCTCCTCATCTTCCCCTGGTCGCGTATCGCCAGGGCCGGAGTTGGCACCGCCCACGGCGGCCTCGCGCGCCCGTACGGATGTCCGCACGCTGGTCGTTCGCGCCGAGTTCTTCGTGGTGGTTGCCGGGGCTTCGTCGGGCCGGTCCCTCTGCCCCTCTGGATGAAGTGGTGCTGTTCGGTTGTAGCGCCGATTCTCGCACACCAGCTCACCTGGGCGGTCCGGTCACCGCGGAGTCGGGTCGGGGAATGCGCTCCGGCGATGGTTGCGTTGTGGCCGACAACAACTCCTGGAGTACTCACATGACTGCTGAACCGGCCCGTTTCGGGGCCATCCTGCAACTGCGGGCCCAGCCCGGCCGGCGCGCTGAGCTGCTGCGCGTGCTCGGCAACTACGTCAACACCCTCGACGGCGAGCCCGGCACCACGTTGCTCTGCGTGGCCAGCGACCCGGCCGAGGAGGACGCCGTGTGGATGTGGGAGGAGTTCGCCGACGCCGAGGCCGTCGCCGGCCATTTCGCGCACGACTTCTTCCGAGCCCTGCAACTGGAGTTGGTCGACCTCCTGGTCGACTCGCCCGCCGTGCGGCCACTGACCCCGGTGATCCGCCACGTGAGCTCCGGCGTGAGCGCCGAGTAGGGGCTGACTGGGCGAGTCGGGCTGACGGCGACGGTGCCGGGCCGGCCACACCCTGGCCAGCTCCCCGAATTCGAGTGCGCGCGCGTCGCTGCGCCGCTACCGCAGGCCGCTCGAGCGGCACCGGCACCAGCGAAGCGGCGCCGGGGGCTGCTTGCACACCTGCGTCCCGAGTGCCAATATTGGACTGGCACTCGGCTGGTCTGAGTGCCAATCGCAGACAGTCGATGAGGTGCCGCACTCGGGCGCCGTCCGTCGCGGGCATCGACGCCTGTTCCCAATTCAGACGTGTCCATCGACTAGTAAGGACAACACCGTATGGCCAAGATGATCGCGTTCGACGAAGAGGCCCGCCGTGGCCTCGAGCGCGGCATGAACCAGCTTGCCGACGCCGTGAAGGTGACGTTGGGCCCGAAGGGTCGCAACGTCGTGCTGGAGAAGAAGTGGGGCGCTCCCACCATCACCAACGACGGCGTCTCGATCGCCAAGGAGATCGAGCTCGAGGACCCGTGGGAGAAGATCGGGGCCGAGCTGGTCAAGGAGGTCGCCAAGAAGACCGACGACGTCGCCGGTGACGGCACCACCACCGCCACCGTTCTCGCCCAGGCGCTCGTGCGCGAGGGCCTGCGCAACGTAGCCGCCGGGGCCAACCCGATGGCGCTCAAGCGGGGCATCGAAGCCGCCGTGGCTTCGGTCTCGGAAGTACTGAGCAACACCGCCACCGAGGTCGAGACCAAGGAGCAGATCGCGTCCACCGCCTCGATCTCGGCCGCCGACAACACCGTCGGTGACCTCATCGCCGAGGCGATGGACAAGGTGGGCAAGGAAGGTGTCATCACCGTCGAGGAGAGCAACACCTTCGGCCTGGAGCTCGAGCTCACCGAGGGCATGCGCTTCGACAAGGGCTACATCAGCCCGTACTTCTGGACCGACGCCGAGCGCATGGAAGCCGTGCTCGACGACCCCTACATCCTCATCGTCGAGTCCAAGATCTCGAACGTGAAGGACCTGCTGCCGCTGCTCGAGAAGGTCATGCAGTCGGGCAAGGCGCTGGCCATCATCTCCGAGGACGTCGAGGGCGAAGCTCTGGCCACCCTGGTCGTCAACAAGGTCCGTGGCACGTTCAAGTCGGTGGCGGTCAAGGCCCCGGGCTTCGGCGACCGCCGCAAGGCCATGCTGCAGGACATCGCCATCCTCACCGGTGGCCAGGTCATCAGCGAGACCGTGGGCCTCAAGCTCGAGAACGCCGGCCTCGAACTGCTGGGCCGCGCCCGCAAGGTCTCGGTCACCAAGGACGAGACGACGATCGTCGAGGGTTCCGGTGACAGTGACCAGATCCAGGGTCGCGTCAACCAGATCCGCGCCGAGATCGAGAACAGCGATTCCGACTACGACCGCGAGAAGCTGCAGGAGCGCCTGGCCAAGCTGGCCGGCGGCGTTGCGGTGATCAAGGTCGGTGCGGCCACCGAGGTCGAGCTCAAGGAGCGCAAGCACCGCATCGAGGACGCGGTGCGCAACGCCAAGGCGGCGGTTGAGGAAGGCATCCTCGCCGGCGGTGGCGTCGCGCTGGCTCAGGCCGGGCGCACCGCGTTCGACAAGCTGGACCTGGTTGGTGACGAAGCGACCGGCGCCAACATTGTGCGCATCGCGCTCGAAGCCCCGTTGAAGCAGATCGCCATCAACGCCGGCCTCGAGGGCGGCGTCGTGGCGGAGAAGGTGCGCGGCCTCGAACTCGGTCACGGCCTCAACGCCGCGACCGGGGAGTACGTCGACATGCTGGCGGCCGGGATTCCTGACCCGGCCAAGGTCGTGCGCTCGGCCCTGCAGAACGCGGCCTCGATCGCCGCACTGTTCCTCACCACGGAGGCCGTCGTGGCCGACAAGCCGGAGAAGGCGTCCGCGTCGGCCGGCGGCGGGGGCGGCATGCCCGGCGGTGACATGGACTTCTGATCGGCGCCGGCTCTCGGGCCGCGGCAGATCGGCAGTACCAGTTCAACGTTGCGAAGGGGCGGATCCCGGAAGGGTCCGCCCCTTCGTCGTTCTCCGCGGGCGGGCGTCGCGGGTCGAGTCGGCGCGCAACTGACGCGGGTTACCGATCGCCGGGCCGCTCGGATCAGGCGCCGACGTCGTGGACGTGGTGCACGAGGTCATGGGCGAAGTAGCGCCCGAGCGAGTCGACGGTGAACACCGATCCGTTGGACCGGCGGCCCGGGCGTGACCACTGCTCGCGGCGCACCGCGCGGAACGTGGCCGCCGCGTGTGCGCCCGCGGCGACCAACTCCGCGCGGACCGTCGCCGGGTCCTGCGCCCAGTACCGCTCGGTGATGGCCGTCTCGTCCTGGTCCCAGTTGACGAAGCGTGGATCGTCGTCGTCGAGCATGAGGTGTACCCGCTCGTCGAAGATTAGGCAGACGTCGCGGACGTGGCAGCCGTACTCGAGCACCGACCAGACCGCCGGGTCTGTCCGCACCGCCGCGTTCGGATGCTCCAGGGCTGCCGCGATTCGCCCGGTGCAGTCATCGATCACGTCGGCGATGTCGGCGCCGATGATCGCCGCCGCGTCGAAGCCGCACGCGGGGCAGGGCGTACTGAGCACCCACGTCCAGTCCTTCCCATCGGCCGGGGGCGGGGTGGGTTCGGTGGTCACCGTCGCCAGCGTAGGGGTCGGCCGCCCCCCGGCCGGCCGGACCGGACGGTCGAGGGGCGGTCGAGCGATGGTGTCGCGGCCGCAGAGGTGACGGCTCGCCGGCGGATGAATCCAGCTCAGGCGGCGCGGCGGCCACCCTCGGCCAGCCACTGCTGGCGGGCCAGCACGGCGGTGTCGGCGTTGTCGGAGAAGACGCCGTCGACGCCGAGGGCGAAGAACAGGCGGTACTCGGCCAGGGCGTTGCCGTAGTCGGCCGGATTCGTGCCGCGCTGGTAGTCGGCCGGCAGGAATGCGTTCTCGTCCCGGAAGGTGTAGGGCGTCACCAGCAACCCGGCGCGGTGGGCGTTGCGGACCAGCGCGGTCGGGGGAAGGAGCCGGTTGTTCGCGTCCCGGGGGACGATCTGGTTCTTGTCCGGGCCGAGCAGCTCGGCGTAGGTCGCGACCTGACGCAGCCCGCGGGCCGTGGTGATGTCGGCGTAGGTGCGCGGGTTGCCCGACGCCGTGAAGTCATAGGGCGCCCCGGTAGCGGACGTCAGCTGCACCAGTCGGGTCGTGGTGAGGGTGTGCAGGTACTTCAGGTTGCCGACCTCGAAGGACTGGATGATCGTCGGTGCCCTCCGGCCGTCCAATCCGTTGCGCTTCAGGACCCGCAACAACCGGCGCTCCATCGGCAGGCCGGCCGCGCGGAAGTAGGTCGAATGCTTGATCTCGGGAATGAGGCCGATCGTGCGGTGGTACTTGCGCTCGAGCCGCTTGACCAGATCGATGTCTTCTTGCAGGGTCGGAACCTGGAACAGCCCGTCGTAGAGGGTGTTGTGCTGGCGGATTGCGGGCAGCCGCTCCACCGCGTGCAGCGTCTTGAGCTCGGCCAGCGTGAAGTCCTCGGCGAACCAGCCGGTCGTCGGCACGCCGTCGAGCCGCTTGGTGACCTTGCGGGCCGCGAACTCGGGGTGCCGGGCGACGTCGGTCGTGCCGCTGATCTCCGGCTCGTGCCGGTCGACGAGGACCCCGTCCTTCGTGCTCACCAAGTCCGGTTCGATGTAGTCCGCGCCGAGCTGTACGGCCAGCGTGTAACCGGCCAGGGTGTGCTCGGGCCGGTAGCCCGGAGCGCCGCGGTGCCCGATGACCAAGGGGTAGCCGAATCCGAATCGAGCCGGAAGGGGCTGGGCCGAGCGGCTCGGGGCGGCCGCCGGCGCCGGTGCCGGGGCGGCCGCGGCGGGAGAGAGGTCGGCGCCGAGGGCGAAGGCGGTGGTGACGGTGATGCCGGCCAGCAGCATCGATCGGAACGTGCGGGTGCGCATGGCAACTCCAGGGCTGGGGGGAACGTGACCTTGGCCAGTACCTCAGAGCCGGGCGAACGGTCAGCTAACCCCGGGTGGTCGCCCGGGCAACGATCGCCCTAACGGACGGTGCCGGTCCTCAGGGCAACGATCGCCCTGACGGACGGTGCCGGTCCTCAGGTCATCGATCGTCCACGGTTCGCCGCGCGATCTTCGCGCGTTCCGGGAGCCATGACGCCCTCTACGCATCGTGATCTACGCATCATGATCTACTTCGCGAGCGGATACAGCCGCACGCTGAACGTGGTCGGCCGCGCCCAGAGCACGTGCTCGGGCAGCGGTCCTGGCCCGCACGCCGCGGTGCCGATGCCGTTCTGGGCCACATCGACGTTGAGGTAGACCCGATCGCGGGGGCGCAGCTGGTAGCCATGGCTGGCCGCGTCCAGGTCCTCCGACGGCCAGCGCCGCGCGGACAGGGCGAACGTCGGCGCACCCTCGACGCGCAGCCCGGACCCGTCCGGCGCCGACAGGTCGGCCCAGCGCACGTCCATCCGATTGCCGTTCTCCTGCGGGCGCAGGTAGGGCGTTTGCAGGTCCTCGATCGAGCCACGGAAGCGCCCGATCCGGGCGGCGGCGCGGGCATCGCGGTAGGACTCGCCGGGGCCCAGCCCGTACCACTCGACGTCGGCGATCGCACCCGGCAGCTCCATCCGCAGGCCCAGGCGGGGCAGCGGCACCGCCGACCAGTCGCCGTCCGGCTCGACGTCGAGGCGTAGCTCGAGCCCCCCGTCGTCGGTGGACCGCCAGCGGTAGGTCGCGAAGAGGCCGAGATCGGACGCGGCCGGCGCGACCCGGGCGCGCACCTGCAGGGTGTCGCCGTCGCGCTCGGCCGAGATGGTGCGGTGGCGCATCCGGTTCAGCCCCAGTGCGTACCAGGCCGGCGCCACTCGCGGTCCGTGCTCGCCTCGGTCGTTGTCGGTAGGTGCCCGCCACACGTCGAGCCGGGGCCCGAGCAGGTCGAGGCCGCCAATGCGCCGCAGGCGACCGGTGCAGGGG
>JALZBL010000077.1 GCA_030947395.1 Actinomycetota bacterium
GCACCGGAGCCAGTCAGTCGATGTCGGTGCACCAGCCGCGGTTGCCCGGGATGGCCAGGTTGCACTCGTTGCCCGTCACCCGGTTGCCGCTTCCGGTGCGGTCCCACACGATGTCGGCCGGCCGGTTGTGCTCGACTTCGTTGCCGTGGATGGTGTTGTTCATCGGGTGCGCGCCCGCGAAGGAGACCATGACGACGCCACCGGCGACCGCGCTCGGGCCGCCCGGGTGGTTGACCCGGACCTCATTGCCGGCCACCCAGGTGTCATGCACACCGAACAAGCCGATCCCGATGCCGGACAGCGGGACGGGTTGCTCCCCGCCGGCCGGGCATTCCTTGTCGTTGTCCCACACCTTGTTGTTCGCGATGCGGTAATCGCCGGCAGGGAGATCACCGGGCGCTCCGTGGCCGCCGGTGTTGAGGGCGAAGATGCCGATGCAGTTGTCCCAGGCCAGGTTGCCGACCGCGGTGATGTCGGTGCTGTCGCGCAGGAATAGGCCGAAGCCGTTGTGGTCGGCCCAGTTCGCGCGTAGGACGCTGTCGGCATGCGGGGAGTCGCCCATGTACAGGCCGGCCTCGCGGTTGTAGGAGGTCCAGTTCTCCTCGAACACGCTGCGAGTGGAGACGAAGCGCGCGATGCCGTAGCCGCCGTTGTGGTCGGCCCGGACCTCCTCCACGCGCAGGCCGCGCGTGTTGAAGCCGAGCACTCCGCTGTCGGAGAATCCGGTGACCCGCAGATCGGAGATGTTGACGCCGACGACGGGCTTCGACAGGTCCGGATTGCCGTGGCGGTCGAATGCTCCGGCCGCGCACAGGCCTTCCATCGAGCCCATGTTGCAGGGACTCGACGATGTGGCGGGTGGCTTGATTACGGTATTCGCCCAGCCGGCCCCCGTGATCGTTAGCCGGAATGGAATGAACACGCTGTCGTAGTACGTGCCTCTTACCAGCCGGATCGTGTCACCGGCGTGGGCTCGGGCCACCGCGGCCGAGATCGTGCCGGTGCCGGGATGAACCCAGAACGTCCGGTGCGCCGCCGCCTGTGCCGGTACCGCGCTCACCGCCACCATGGCGGTGGCCGCGCTGAGAACGAGCGCGAGCCTGGATGGAATTTTCATGAACGGACCCCCTTGTCCGGGCAGCCGCAGCCCCGTGCATGCGGCCGTGCTCGCCGGATTAGCACAACCCTCCAGCTGTGTCAACGAAAGAGCGTAGGTGCGCGCGGATCCCCGACCGAAGCGCTAGCCCCCAGGTTCGAGCGCCGCCGCGCCCGCGGCCGCTATTCCAGCCGATCGTCACCGTTCGCGCCGCACCGAGCCACCATGCGGTGGATGCTTGACCCGGTGGGCCGATGCCCACCCCGGCCGGCTGCGTAAGGTCGGCCAGCGGCGCTGCGTGGACGGGGCGCCTAACTTGACCACTTCGGCGCCCGCGCCCAAGGACTGCCGGCAGGGAGCACGCATGCGCATCGCCCGGATCGCCCCGCCCTGGCGCCCGTGCCACCGGCCGCCGGCGGCGGCAGCCCAGCACGTGTCGACCAGCCCAACCGGCAGTGTAGGTGAATGACCGCACGATGAGCGTCGGTAACGAGGCGATGGCGCCCGCCGCCCAGACGCACGGCTCACCGAGGATGGCCGTAGCCACGCCCGGACCACGCCTCGTCACGCTCGTCGAGGGATCGTCGTTCTGCGTATGTGGCCTGACCGGCGCGATCCGCGCCGACCGAGCCGAAGGCGTGTTCTTCCACGACATGCGGGTCCTGTCCCAGTGGGATCTGTCGCTCAACGACGCCCCGGTGGAGCCGATCACGGCCTACCCCGCCGAACCGTTTCGGGGAATCTTCATCGGCCGGGCGACCGACGCGGTTACTGACGGCGATCGGGGCGGCGAGGACAGCACCCTGCTGGTGGAGCGGCAGCGGCTGGTCGGCGGGGGGATGCGCGAGGACATCGTCGTGCGCAATGTGGGGCGGGAGGCGGCTGAGTGCACCGTCACCCTGGAGGTCGCGGCGGACTTCGCTGACCTGTTCGAGGTGAAGAACGGACGAGTCAAGCGACACTGGCGCCACACGACGAGGATGCAAGACGAGGAACTGGTTATCGATGCTCGCTGGCACAACCACCGCCACGGCGTCGTCATCCACGCCGGCCCGGGTTGTGTCATCACGCCCGGGCAGCTGACTTACCACACCGTGGTGCCGCCGGGAGGTCGGTGGTCGACGACGGTGCTCGTCCAGCCGGTCATCAACGGCATCCGCACCCCGCTCACCTTCCCGCGGGACGGGCCGTTGGAGGACACCGAACCGATGCGGCGCCTGCGTGAGTGGCGCACCCGCAACCCCATCGCGCGCAGCGATAACGACGCGCTGGAGCAGGCTCTGTGGCGCAGCCAGCAGGACCTCGGCGCGCTGCGGATGAGCGACCCGCAGTTTCCGACCCGCGCGGTCGTTGCCGCGGGCGCTCCCTGGTACATGGCACTGTTCGGGCGCGATTCCCTCCTCAGTGCGTTCATGGCGCTGCCCATCGACCAGGACCTCGCCCTGGACACGCTCTACACCTTGGCCCGCTACCAGGGTGAGCGGGTCGATCCGGTCACCGAAGAGGAACCCGGCCGGATCCTGCACGAGGTCCGACTGGGCGTGGACGCCGGCGTCGCGCTCGGCGGAGGGGGCAACTATTACGGCACCGCGGACGCCACGCCGCTGTTCGTCGTCCTGCTGGGCGAGCTGCGGCGGTGGGGCGGTGCGGCCGGCGACATCGGCGCCCTCGTCCCGAACGCCGACCGGGCCCTGGACTGGGTGCGCGACTACGGCGATCGCGACCACGACGGGTTCGTCGAATACGCCCGGGCCACCGACCACGGCCTGGTCAACCAGGGCTGGAAGGATTCGTGGAACGGAATCAACTTCGCCGACGGCCGACTGGCCGAGCCGCCGATCGCCCTGTGTGAGGTGCAGGGCTACGTCTACGCCGCCTATCTGGCCCGGGCCATGCTGGCCCGCGACGCCGGCGACCAAGAGGGCTCGGACGCCTGGTCACGGGCCGCCGCGGAGCTCAAGGAGCGATTCAACGAGCGATTCTGGTTGCCCGAGCGCGGCTACTACGCGCTCGCGCTCGACCGGGACAAGAACCCGGTCGACGCCTGCGCCTCGAACATGGGCCACTGCCTCTGGAGCGGCATCATCGACGAGCGTCACGCGGCGCAGGTGGCCAGCCACCTGATGTCGGATGAGATGTTCAGCGGCTGGGGGGTGCGCACCCTCGGTAGCAACATGGCGCTCTACAACCCGGTCAGTTATCACAACGGTTCGGTCTGGCCGCACGACAACGCGCTGATCGCCGCGGGACTGATGCGCTACGGCTTCGTCGAGGAAGCGCAGCGGATCACCGCCGGCCTCCTCGACGCGGCGGAACGATTCGAAGGACGGTTACCGGAATTGTTCTGCGGCTTCTCCCGCGACGAATACGCCACTCCGGTGCCCTATCCGACCGCGTGTTCACCGCAGGCCTGGGCCGCAGCCACCCCGGTACACCTGGTCCGCACCCTGATGCGTTTCGACCCGCTGATCCCGCAGGACACGGTCTGGCTTGCGCCTGCGTTGCCGCCCGACTTCGGTCATCTGCATATTGAGAACGTCCTCATCGCCGGCTCGCGCATCAGCATCGATGTCGAGGCCAGCGATGCGACCGTGACCGGGCTGCCCGACGGATTGCGGCTCGCTCGCGAACCGCGGCGACGGCTCACCGACGGCTCGGCCGGGCCGATACCTTCGACCGGAAGTCAGAGCAGTGAGCGCAGGACGTAGGGCATGATCCCGCCGTGGCGGTAATAGTTCGCCTCACCCGGGGTGTCGATGCGGACTCGGGCCGTGAACTGCTTGTCGTCGGCGCGCACCGTCACCTCCCGAGGGGTCGTGCCCTCGTTGAGCGCCTCGACCCCGGTGATCGTGAACGTCTCCTCACCGGTCAGGCCGAGTGACTCGGCGCGCTCACCGTCGGCGTACTGCAGCGGCAGCACGCCCATGCCGATCAGGTTGGACCGATGGATGCGTTCGTAGGACTCGGCGATGACGGCTCGAACGCCGAGCAGGGCAGTGCCCTTGGCCGCCCAGTCGCGAGAGGACCCTGAGCCGTACTCCTTGCCGGCCAGCACCACCAGCGGCGTGCCAGCGGCCGTGTAGGACTCGCTGGCCTCGAAGATCGTCGTCACCGGCCCGTCGGTCCGCGTGAAGTCGCGGGTCAATCCGCCCTCGGTGCCGGGCGCCAGCTGGTTGCGCAGCCGGATGTTGGCAAACGTGCCGCGGATCATCACCTCGTGGTTGCCACGCCGCGACCCGTAGGAGTTGAAGTCGCGCCGGTCCACGCCGTGCCCGGCGAGATACGCGCCGGCGGGGGAGTCGACCTTGATCGAGCCGGCGGGGGAGATGTGGTCGGTGGTGACGGAGTCTCCCAGCTTGGCCAGCACCCGGGCGTCGTGAATGTCGGTCACTGGCAGCGGCTGCGCCGGCATCCCGTCGAAGTAAGGCGGCTTGCGCACATAGGTCGACTGCGGGTCCCACTCGAAGGTGTTTCCGTGCGGAGTGGGCAGGTTCTGCCACCGCTCGTCCCCGGCAAAGACCGCGGCGTAGCTGCGGGTGTACATCTCGGACGCGATCGCCGTGTCGACGACTTCCTGCACCTCGGCGGCCGACGGCCACAGATCGCGCAGGTACACCGGCTGCCCGTCGGCGCCCGTACCCAGCGGATCGTGGTTGAGGTCGATGTCCATCGTCCCGGCCAGGGCGTAGGCGACCACCAGTGGGGGGGAGGCCAGGTAGTTCATCTTCACGTCGGGGTTGATGCGGCCCTCGAAGTTGCGGTTGCCGGACAGCACGCTGACCACGGCGAGGTCCGCCTCGCTGATCGCGGCCGAGATCTCCTCGAGCAGGGGGCCGGAGTTTCCGATGCACGTGGTGCAGCCGTAGCCGACCAGGTTGAACCCGATCTTGTCGAGATAGGGCGTGAGTCCGGCCCGGTCGTAGTAGTCCATGACCACCTTGGAGCCCGGGGCCAGGGTCGTCTTCACCCACGGCTTGCGGGTGAGGCCGGCCTCGACGGCCTTCTTGGCCACCAGCGCGGCGGCCACCATGACCGACGGGTTCGACGTGTTGGTGCACGAGGTGATCGCCGCGATGGCGACTGCACCGTGGTCGAGGTCGAATCCGGTGCCGTCGGCCAGTCGGACCGGGGTCGGCTTCGACACCCGTCCGCGGGCCGGTAGCCGGATGTCCGAGGCGGGGGCCGTAGCTCCACCGTCGCTGAGTCGGGCGTGGGTCTCCGTGCCCGGCGCGCCGTTGGGGTCGGACGCCGGGAACGTCTCGGCCACCATCTCATCGGTGCCGTCCTGCACCGAATCTCCGTCGACGTAGTCGGCGAGCGCGGTGCGAAACATGTTCTGGGCGACGGCGAGGGGCACCCGGTCCTGGGGTCGCTTGGGCCCGGCCAGGGACGGCTCGATGGTGCTCAGATCGAGTTCGAGATGTTCTGAGAACACCGGTTCCTGCTCGGGGTCGTGCCAGAGGTCGTTGGCCTTGGCGTAGGCCTCCACTAGGTTGACCCGCGCCGCGTCACGCCCGGTGAAACGTAGGTAGCGCAAGGTCTCCTCGTCGATCGGGAAGATCGCCGCCGTCGAGCCGTACTCCGGGCTCATGTTGCCGATGGTGGCCCGATTGGCCAACGGCACCGCGGCCACGCCCGGTCCGTAGAACTCGACGAACTTGCCGACGACCCCGTGCCGGCGCAGCATCTCGGTGATCGTCAGCACCAGGTCGGTGGCGGTGGTGCCGTCGGGCAGCTGACCGGTGAGCTTGAACCCGACCACCCGGGGGATCAGCATGCTGACCGGCTGGCCCAACATGGCGGCCTCGGCCTCGATCCCACCGACGCCCCAGCCGAGCACGCCGAGCCCGTTCACCATCGTGGTGTGGGAGTCGGTGCCGACGACGGTGTCGGGGTACACGACCCCGTTGCGCTGGAAGACCACGCGGGCCAGGTACTCGATGTTGACCTGGTGCACGATGCCGGTGCCCGGCGGCACCACCGCGAACTCGGCGAACGCGGTCTGGCCCCAGCGCAGGAACTGGTAACGCTCGCCGTTGCGCTGGTACTCGAGCTCCACGTTGCGTGCGAAGGAGTCGGGGGTGCCGAAGAGGTCAGCGATGACCGAGTGGTCGATCACCAGCTCGGCCGGCGCCAGCGGATTGATCTTGGCGGGATCCCCGCCGAGGTCGCGCACCGCCTCGCGCATCGTCGCCAGGTCAACGACCGCCGGTACGCCGGTGAAGTCCTGCATGACGACGCGAGCCGGTGAGAACTGGATTTCGGTGTCCGGGTCGGCGGCCGGGTCCCACTCGGCGACCGCGCGAATCTGCTCGGCGGCGACGTTCACGCCGTCCTCGGTTCGCAGCAGGTTCTCGAGCAACACCTTCAGGCTGAACGGCAGCCGCCGGGAGCCTTCGACCGCGCCGATCCGGAAGTAGTCGAACGAGTCGTCACCGACGCTCAGGCGCGCCTTCGCGCCGAAGCTGTCCGCGCTGGTGGACGTGACGGGGTTCGAGGGGACGGGGTTCGAGGGGACGGAGTCCGTGGCCACCGGGCGGTCTGACACGTCGCTCGCTCCTTCCTAGATGTCTTGACGTCAAGATATCACGCGTGGGTCATGAGGAGACCGCGAACTATCGTGCTGCCATGGTCGGCGACGCGGAAGGGCAGGGATCCGGCTCCGACCGGGACTGGCCGCGCATCCGGCGCCGGGCGGGGTTGGCGTGGGCCGGCCTGCTCGTCGCCGTCATCGCGGCCGTCGGCATCCCCACCGATCGCGGCAGCCTGCTACTGATCGTGCTTTCCGGACTCGGCGTCAGCGGCCTGGGCCGGGGGTGGCGCGCGTTCGGGCGGGTGCTGCTGGACTGGTTGCCGTTCACCGCCGCGCTCGTGGTCTGGGACGTCAGCCGGGGCATCGCCGACGCGGTCGGCCTTCCGCTGCACGTCGGCGATGTCGCCGGGGCCGACCGGTTGCTCTTCGGCGCTACGGTCCCCACGGTCTGGATGCAGGATCACTTCTTCGATCCCGGCCGGGTGCACTGGTACGACGCGGTGGCCACCCTCGTCTACGCGACCCACTTCTTGGCGACGCCGGTGCTGGCTGCGGTGCTGTACCTGCGCAACCGCGACGTCTGGCTGGCGTTCGTGCGCCGCGTGCTCGCTCTCGCCGTGGCCGGACTGGTCACCTATGTGCTCTTCCCCGCCGCTCCACCCTGGTACGCGGCCCGGGAGGGAGTCATCGACCCGGTGG
>JALZBL010000078.1 GCA_030947395.1 Actinomycetota bacterium
CCGACCGACGGCCGGTCGGCCCAGATCAGCCCAGATCAGCCCAGCCCATTGCTGGACAGCCAGTCCTTGGCCACCTTGTCCGGGTCACCAGTGCCCACCTTGGCGACAAGCCCGGCCAGGGTCTTGGTGTCCAGCTTGGCCGAAACGGCATTGACCGTGTCAGTGATCGCGGGTGTCACCTTCGACTTGTTGATCAACGGGACGATGTTCTGAGCCGCGAACATCGACTTCGGGTCTTCGAGTGAGACGAAGCCGTTGGCAACGATTGAGGCGTCGGTGGAGAAGATGTCCGCCGCGTCGATGCTGCCGCTCTTGAGGGCCTGGACGACGATGGTGCCGGTCGTGCCCAGCGGCGTGAATCGCCCGAACTCGACGCCGTAGACGCTCTTGAGCGCCGGGATGCCGTCGGCGCGTGTCTTGAACTGGGCCGGGCCGCCGAAGGTGAGCTTGCCGGCCACGGCGGCCAGGTCGGCGATCGTCTTCAGGTTGTACTTACTAGCCGTGTTCTTGCTGACGGTGATCGTGTCGCTGTCCTGGGCTTGGGCGTACTTGAACACGGTCAGGTTGCTCGGCACGGCCTTCTGCAGCGCGGCGAAGACCTCGGCGGGGGTCTTGGCCGTGGCCTTGGTGTCGAAGAAGGTCAGGATCGAGCCGGTGTACTCCGGGATGAAGTCGATGCCGCCCTCGTTGAGCGCCTTGATGTAGACGCCGCGCTCGCCGATGTTGAGCTTCTTGGTGACCTTCACGCCCTTGGCGGTCAGGGCATCGGCGTAGATGTCGGCCAGCAGGGCGTTCTCGGTGAACCCGGCCGAGCCGATGGTTATCGCGCCGTTGCCGCTAGCTGCGCCGGACGAGCCGGAACCGGCCGCGCTGCCGGAACCGGATGTGGTCGCGGTGTTGTTCGAGCTTCCACTGCTGCCGCAGGCGGACAGGATCAGGGCCGCGGCGGACACCACCGCGGCGAATGCGTACTTGGTCTTCATGTTTCTCCTCGAGTTGAACCGCTGTGGATCGAGCCGGTCGAGCTGGGCCGAGCGGACGGTGATGACGGGGGCGGAACTGCTCAGGTCTGGGCGGTCGCCACCTCCGGCACGTTGGCGGTGACGGCCGAGGGAGCA
Organism: Actinomycetota bacterium; assembly: GCA_030947395.1. Lineage (GTDB taxonomy): Bacteria > Actinomycetota > Actinomycetes > Mycobacteriales > Jatrophihabitantaceae > JALZBL01. The sequence goes on from JALZBL010000078.1 coordinate 1,119, forward strand.
GGCCGGCTGGTCGAGAACCGCCCCGAGACCCCGCGGGACACGACCAACCGTTGGACCCCGACGAGCAGGAGGTCGATCAGCACGGCGAGGATCGCCACCACGATGCCGGCGCACACCATGGCCGTGTAACCGAAGCGCGGGTCGTTGAGGTTGCCCGTTCCATCGACGATGAGGCGCCCGAGGCCCCCCAGGAACGGCACGTACGCGGCCACGATCGCGGTGGCGATCACCTGCAGCGTGGCGCTGCGCAGGCCCGACATGATCAGCGGCAGCGCGATCGGGAATTCGACCTTGCGCACGATCTGACCCTCCCGCATGCCCATGCCGCGCGCGGCGTCGCGCGCCGCTGGGTCGACGTTCTGCACGCCGGCGTAGGTGTTGGTCAGGATCGGTGGAATGGCCAGCAGGATGAGCACGACCTCTACCGGGACCACGTAGGGCAGGCCACCGCGCGGGATGAGGCCGGGGATCGCCTGGACGGCGTGGATCTTGGGCGAGATCAGCACCACGAGCAGCACGACCAGGCCGAGCGTCGGAATCGCGCGCAGACCGTTGGCCAGGCCGGCCACCAGCAGCACGCCACGTCCGGTGTGACCGATCAGCAGTCCCAGCGGCAACGCGATGAGCAGGGCGATCATCACCGCGATCACGGTGTAGACGATGTGTTCGCGGATGTGGATGAGCAGGCCGTTCTCACCCCGCCAGTTGCCCGGGTCGTTGAACCAGACCCCGACGCGGCTGAAGTTGACCCCATCGTCGGCGGCCATGATGGTCGCGGTCATCGGGCCCGCACCGCCCGCTGCCACGGCGTCAATATCCGGATCAGCAACAGGACCACCGAGTCGAACAGCAGGGCCAGCGCGACGATGAAGATGATGCCGAGCACGATCGGCGTGGCACTGTTGGCCTGGTTGCCGATCACGAACAGCGAGCCGAGCTGCGGTACTCCGAGCAGGGACGCGACCGAGACCAGGCTGACGTTGGAGACCGCGGCCACCCGCAGTCCGGCACCGATCACCGGCACCGAGATCGGCAACTGCACGCTGAAGAGGCGCTGCCGGCCGGTCAGACCCATGGCCGACGCGGCCGCCATGGTGATCTGGTCGACCGAGTTGAGCCCGTCGGCGACCACCCGGGCCAGCAGGGCCACGGTGTAGACCGTGAGCGCAACCGCGACGTTGATCGGGTCGAGGATGCCGGTGCCGAGCAGACCGGGCAGCACGAAGAACAAGACCAGTGAGGGGATGGTGTAGAGGATCCCGGCGACGGTGACGACGGGCAGGTACGTCCAGCGGTAACGGCTGGCGAACCAGCCGACCGGCAGCGCGATGACGAGACCGACCACCAACGGAACCCCGGCCAGCCACACCGTCGTCCAGGTCCAGTGCAGCACTTCGTTCTGGTGATCGCGGAAGTAGTGCCAAACGTCCATCAGTGCACGCCCACTTCCCCGGTGGCGGCTACGGGTTCCGGTGCGGCCGTGGGTTCGTCCTGGACCGGGCGGACCAGCTCGATGGAGGCCAGTACCTCGTCGGCGGTGATCGTGCCGACAAGTCGCCCGTCCTTGTTCACCACCACGCCGTGGCCGCTCGGTGAGGACAGCGCGGCGTCGAGCACCTCGCGCTGGGTGCCACCTTCGCGGGCCAGGGTGCCGCCCAGATTGAGCATCGCGGGGGTGATCGGTCCGTGCAACCGGCTCTCCTCGATACCGCCGACGGCCAGCCAGCCCTGGGGTCGGTTGTCGTCGTCGGCGATGAGCACCCAGCCGTCGCGGGTGCGGCCGCGGGCATCGGCCAGGTCGCTGCCCAGCTTCAGCGCCGGCTCCTGATCCAGCGGCAGCCGGCCGGCCGGGGTGAAGCCGAGCGCGCGGTAACCGCGGTCGCGCCCGACGAAGCCGGCTACGAACGGGTCGGCCGGGCGGGCCAGCAGTTCGGCCGGCGTGGCCACCTGGGCCAGCACGCCGCCGATGCGCAGCACCGCCACCTGGTCCCCCAGCTTGATCGCCTCGTCGATGTCGTGGGTGACGAAGACGATGGTCTTCCCCAGCTCGGACTGCAGGCGCAGGAACTCGTTCTGCAGTTGCTCGCGCACCACGGGATCCACCGCGCTGAACGGCTCGTCCATCAGCATCACCGCCGGGTCGGCGGCCAGGGCGCGGGCGACGCCGACGCGCTGCTGCTGGCCGCCCGAGAGCTGGGCCGGGTACCGGTCGGCGAACGAGAGGTCCAGACCGACGCGCTCCAGCAGCTCCATCGCCCGCTTGCGAGCCGCCTTCTTGTCGTGGCCGAGGAGGAAGGGCACGGTGGCCACGTTGTCCACGACGGTGCGGTGGGGGAACAGCCCGGCGTTCTGGATGACGTAGCCGATGCCGCGCCGCAGCTTGGCCGCCGAGCCCTTCGCCGTGTCCTGGTCGTCGATCCAGATCCGCCCCGAGGTGGGCGTGATCATCCGGTTGATCATGCGCAGGGACGTCGTCTTGCCACAGCCCGAGGGGCCGACGAAGACGGTGATCTGACCCGACGGCGCCTCGATGGTCAGGTCGTCGACGGCGACGGTGTGGCCGGGGTAGACCTTGGAGACGTTCTCGAACTTGATCATCGAGCGGGCACCTCGGCTTCGGCGATTCCCGACGCGGTCGGGGACGGGGTGGATTCGGGGTCAGGTACTTCCAGTTCGGCGAACGCCCGGGCCAGCCCGCGCGCCTCCCGACTCACGATGGCGCCCAGGGCGTCGACGCGTTCCTGCGTCAGACGGTAGGTGGGACCTACGACACTGATCACGCCGGCGACCGCCCAGCGCGGTACCCGTCGACCCACCGGCCGTTCGATGGGCGCCGCCACCGCGGTCACATCGGGCTCGGCCGACGAGGGCAGCGCGATGAATCCGTCCGGACCGGTCACCCCGGCCAGAGCCGCCTCCAGCGCGGTGCCCGGCGTGCCGACGCGGTGTCCCACCCAGCTCGAGTGACGCACCGACCAGGTGCCCTCGACCATCGCGATGGTCAAGGCCGAGCCGGGCGGCCCGGAAATGTGGACGTAGGCCGTCTCCCCGCAGGCCGCGACGATGCGTTGCAGCGCGGGTTCGGCCATGGTGGCCAGCGACTGGCGCCCGAACGCCATCGCGCCGAGCTGGATCACCCGCGGTCCGGGATGGAAGGTGCCGTCGACGTCGCGGCGGACGAACGCGCCGGCCTCAAGGGTGCGCAGCAGGCGCAGCGCCGTGCTGGCCGGCAGGTCGGTCAGGCGGGCGGCGCCGGCCAGGGTGAGCCCCTCCGACGCGCAGACCTCGGCCAGCAGGGTCAGCGCCCGTTCCACGGTGCGGGTCGACGACGGCTCCGCCACCGCGGCTGCGCCGTGGAGCTCGCCGGCGCGGTGAATCGGTGCGCCAGAGGCCAGCGGGTGAGCCACGGTCGCCTCCGATTCGTCCCGCATCTCGCGGTTGCCATCCGCCGGAAGGCGGTTGCCGTCGTATGAGAGGCTGCCACGACCAGCTTGTATTGACGAAGGGGCGGATCGCTTCGCCGGCGTTCTGTAATCAGATCGTCATCCCTGCATCTGGTAGAGATGGGCGTGGCGGCGCCGACCAGCCGTCGCGCCGGTAGCGGTGGCTCGGGCGCGGCGCTTGGCAACGGATTGGCCTCGCACCAGACTGTGAGATCACCCCGCCGTGGAGGAGGCCCCATGCCCGATGTCGCCGAGATGCAGTCGCTGCACCGGGCGCTCGAGCACCTGCGCTCGGCGGTAGGCGACGTGCGCCGGCGCTACGGCGACATCCCGGCCGTGCGCCGGTTGGCCGGCGACGTGGAGCGCATCGAACTCGACCTCGAGGATTTGCGCGGGATCACCCCGGTGGCCGCCGTCGCCCCGGAACAGATCCACTACATCGACGACCAGCAACCGGATCCCGCGATGTGGGTCGATGTCGACGACGAGGGCCTCGGCGGCTACCACGGCGCCAGCCGGTGACCCGCCCGGACACGACCGCCGGCGTCCGCAGTCCCGGCCGGGCGCGCATCGCCGCCCGCACCCTGCGCACGGACCGATGGTGGCTGGACCCCGCCCTGACTTTTGCCGGCCTGACCGCATGGGTGCTTTACGCCCTGGTCCGGACGGTCTCGCAGCGGGCCTACTTCGTCGAGCAGTACCACTACCTCTCGCCGTTCTCCTCGCCGTGCGTGTCGAGCTCGTGTGTCCCGGGCGCGCGCGACTTCGGAACCTGGTTCGGCGACTTCCCGCCGTTCGTGCCGTTCGCGCTGCTGGTGCTGCCGTTCCTGCTCGGCTTCCGGTTGACGTGTTACTACTACCGCAAGGCCTACTACCGCGCGTTCTGGCAGTCCCCGCCGGCCTGCGCGGTGGCCGAGCCGCATTCGGCTTACAGCGGTGAGACCCGGTTTCCGCTGATCCTGCAGAACGCCCATCGTTACTTCTTCTACGCTGCGGTGCTCATCTCGCTGATCAACACCTACGACGCGGTCAAGGCGTTCCGGGGGGCGGACGGCGGCTTCGGCCTCGGGCTCGGAACGGTGATCATGGTGGTCAACGTGGTGCTGTTGTGGGCCTACACCGCGTCGTGCCACTCCTGCCGCCACCTCATCGGCGGCCGGTTGAAACACTTCTCGGCTCACCCGGTGCGTTACCGGGCGTGGACCTACGTCAGCCGGCTCAACGCACGGCACATGCAGCTGGCGTGGACCACGCTCGGCACGCTCGTGCTCACCGATGCCTACGTCGCCCTCGTCGCGTCCAACGCCATCGATGACCTGAGGATCTGGAATTGACCCACACCGCGATGAGCCCGCGATGAGCCCGCGATGAGCGCTCGCGCGAAGAGCCATGACCGCAATTGCGCCGAAGGCGCGTCGCTTGCCGTTTCACCGGCGAGCGCAGTGAGTTGGCAGACGGGAAGCGACTAGTGGCGGAAGTGGAGAGTCTGGACTTCGACGTGCTGATCGTCGGCGCCGGCGGGGCCGGACTGCGCGCGGCGATCGCCGCCCGGGAAGCCGGGATGCGTACGGCGATCATCTGCAAGTCGCTGTTCGGCAAGGCTCATACCGTCATGGCCGAGGGTGGCATCGCGGCCAGCATGGGCAACGTCAACTCCCGCGACGGTTGGCCGGTCCACTTCCGTGACACCATGCGCGGCGGCAAGTTCCTCAATTCCTGGCGGATGGCCGAGCTGCACGCCAAGGAAGCGCCCGAGCGGGTGTGGGAGCTGGAGACCTACGGCGCCCTGTTCGACCGCACCCCCGACGGCCGGATCAGCCAGCGCAACTTCGGCGGTCACGAGTACCCGCGGCTGGCCCACGTCGGTGACCGCACCGGGCTCGAGCTGATCCGCACCCTGCAGCAGAAGATCGTCTCGCTGCAGCAGGAGGACCAGCGCGATCTCGGGGACGCCGAGGCGCGGCTCAAGGTGTTCGCCGAGCTGACCGTCACCGACCTGCTGCGCGACGACGACACCGGCGCGATCGCCGGGGCGTTCGGTTACTGGCGCGAGTCGGGCCGGTTCCTGCTCTTCCGGGCACCGGCCGTCGTCCTGGCCACCGGCGGCATCGGCAAGTCGTTCAAGGTGACCTCCAACTCCTGGGAGTACACCGGTGACGGCCACGCGCTGGCGCTGCGGGCGGGCTCGACGCTGCTCAACATGGAGTTCGTCCAGTTCCACCCAACCGGGATGGTCTGGCCACCGTCGGTCAAGGGCATCCTCGTCACCGAGTCGGTGCGCGGCGACGGTGGCGTGCTGCGCAACAGCGAGGGCAAGCGCTTCATGTTCGACTACGTGCCGTCGGTGTTTCGCACCCAGTACGCCGACAACGAGGCGGAGGCCGATCGCTGGTACGACGACCCCGACCACAACTTGCGCACGCCGGACCTGTTGCCCCGCGACGAGGTGGCCCGCGCGATCAACTCCGAGGTGAAGGCCGGCCGCGGCTCGCTCCACGGCGGCGTCTTCCTCGACATCGCCTCGCGGCGCAGCGCCGCGGAGATCCTGAAGCGGTTACCGTCGATGCACCACCAGTTCAAGGAGCTGGCCGACGTCGACATCACCGCCGAGCCGATGGAGGTCGGCCCGACCTGCCACTACGTGATGGGCGGTGTGGAGGTCGACCCCGACACCGCGGCCGCGGCCCGGGTGCCTGGCCTGTTCGCCGCCGGCGAGGTGGCCGGCGGAATGCACGGCTCGAACCGCCTC
>JALZBL010000079.1 GCA_030947395.1 Actinomycetota bacterium
CACCCGGCCCGAACTCGAACCGTTGATCGCCGTGCACAAGGCCGCTCACGCCAAGGCCGACCTGCGCATGGTGGTGCGCGGCTACGACGTCGCCGAGCGGCAGCACCGCGGCCAGATGCGCAAGAGCGGCGACCCCTACATCACGCACCCGCTGGCCGTGGCGACGATCCTGGCCGAACTCGGCATGGATTCGATCACGCTGGTCGCGGCCCTGTTGCACGACACGGTGGAGGACACCGGCCTGTCGATCGACGACATCAACCGGGACTTCGGTGACGAGGTGGCTCACCTGGTCGACGGCGTGACCAAGCTCGACAAGGTCAAGTACGGCGAGGCGGCGGAGTCGGAGACGATCCGCAAGATGATCATTGCGATGGCCCGTGACCCGCGGGTGCTGGTGATCAAGCTGGCCGACCGGCTGCACAACATGCGCACCCTGCGCTTCCTTCCGCCGGCCAAGCAGGAGCGCAAGGCCCGCGAAACCCTCGAAGTGCTCGCCCCGCTGGCTCACCGGCTCGGCATGAACACGATCAAATGGGAGCTCGAGGACCTCGCCTTCGCCACGCTGTACCCGAAGCGCTACGACGAGATCGTGCGGCTGGTGGCCCAGAAGGCGCCCTCGCGCCACACCTACCTGACCGAAGTCATCGAGCGCATCGGCGACGATCTCAAGAGCGGTGGCATCAAGGCCAATCTGACCGGTCGGCCCAAGCACTACTACTCGATCTACCAGAAGATGATCGTGCGCGGCCGCGAGTTCGCCGACATCCACGACCTCGTGGGCATCCGTGTCCTGGTCGACAGCGTCCGCGACTGCTACGCCACCCTCGGCGTCGTGCACGCCAAGTGGCAGCCGGTGCCCGGCCGCTTCAAGGACTACATCGCGATGCCGAAGTTCAACATGTACCAGTCGCTGCACACGACAGTCATCGGACCGGGCGGCAAGCCGGTCGAGTTGCAGATCCGCACCCAGGGCATGCACAACACCGCCGAATACGGGATCGCGGCGCACTGGAAGTACAAGGACGTCAGTGGCGTCTCGGCCGGTCCGGGCGCGGGCTCGGACGAAATGGCCTGGCTGCGCCAGATGCTCGACTGGCAGCGCGAGGCCCTCGGGCCGGAGGAGTTCCTGGAGACTCTGCGCTTCGATCTCAGCTCCAACGAGGTGTTCGTCTTCACCCCGGCCGGCGATGTGCTGTCCCTGCCCGCGGGTTCGACGCCGGTGGACTTCGCCTACGCCGTGCACACCGAGGTGGGACACCGCTGTATCGGCGCCCGGGTGAACGGCAAGCTGGTGGCGCTGGAGAGCAATCTCGGCAACGGCGACACGGTCGAGGTGTTCACCACGAAGGCCGAGGGCGCCGGGCCGTCGCGCGACTGGCTCGGGTTCGTCGTCTCACCGCGGGCCAAGACCAAGATCCGCCAGTGGTTCGCCAAGGAGCGCCGCGAAGACGCGATCGATTCCGGCAAGACGCAGCTGTCCCGGGCGATGCGCAAGGCCTCACTGCCGTTGCAGCGGCTGCTCGGTGGCGATCACCTGGTCACCCTGGCTCAAGAGAGCAACCTGCCCGACGTATCCGCCCTCTACGCCGCCATCGGCGAGGGTCAGATCTCGGCGCAGTCGGTGGTACAGAAGCTGGTCGCCTCCCTGGGCGGTCCCGAGGGTGCCATCGAGGACCTGGCCGAGGTGGCGCGCCCGTCGCGCAGCCCGAGCCGGTCGACCTCAACCGGAAACGCCGGGGTCATGGTGAAGGGCCTGACCGACGTGTGGGTGAAGCTGGCCCGCTGTTGCACGCCAGTGCCCGGCGACGAAGTCCTCGGCTTCGTCACCCGCGGCGGGGGAGTGTCGGTGCATCGCCGCAGCTGCACCAACGCCGAGGCGCTGCTCGATCAGCCCGACCGGGTCGTGGAGGTGGAGTGGGCACCGTCGGCCGCCTCGGTCTTCGTCGTTTCCGTGCAGGTCGAGGCCCTGGACCGGCATGGTCTGCTGTCCGACGTCAGCCGGGTGCTGTCGGATGAGAGCGTCAACATCCTCTCGGCCTCGGTCACCACCAATCGCGATCGGGTGGCGGTCAGCAAGTTCACCTTCGAGATGGCCGAGGCCAAGCACCTGGGCCACCTGCTGCGCGCCGTGCGCGGGGTCGAGGGCGTCTACGACGTCTACCGGGTGCACGCCGCCGGCTGAGACCCCCTGGGTCGGGCGCGCCGATCAGATCTCATCGCACGGCCACCGGACGTCACGAACCGATAGGGCCTCGCCTGGACGGGCACGGGATGTCACGAACGGTCCGGACGTCTCCCTACGGTCAGGGCGTCGCCCGAACGGTGTTGAAGATGAGGTCGCGGTTCGGCCGACCGCCGCCGGCCTGGTTCGAGCCGTCGTCGCCCGCGGCCGCCACCTTCTGCAGAACGTCCAGGCCCTTGGTGACCTTGCCGACCACGGTGTACTTCGGCCCCAGCGCCTGGGTGCTGTCCTTGGTGATGAAGAAGAACTGGCTGCCGTTGGAGTTAGGCCCGGAGTTGGCCATGGCGATCGAGCCGGCCGGATACTTGGCGTTCTTGAGGTTCTCGTCCTTGACCGAGTAAGTCGGCCCACCGCCGGTGCTGCCGCTGGGGTCGCCGCACTGGACGACGAAGATGCCCTGGTTCACCGAGCGCGGGCAGGCGGTCCGGTCGAAGAACTTCTGGCCGATCAGATACACCAGGCTCTGCACGTTGCACGGGGCGGTGGCGCCGGTGAGTTCGACCGTGACGACGCCCTGGTTGGTCGTGAAGGTGGCGGTGTGGTTCTTCTTGGGCGTCGGCGTGGGATCGGGGGGCAAGCCCACGTCGAACAGCCGGCCGCTCTTGAGCCCGGCGGCGGCTTCGCTGTAACCGCACGGTCCGTTCGTCTTCTTGACCGCCCGGCTGATCGCCCCGGACGGCTTGCGGACCGGCAGCGGCGCTCGCGAGGACGACGGCGAGGTCGAGGGCGACGTCGAGCCCGTTGCCGCCGCCGAGGAGGACTTGTCCCTACTCGTGAAGGCGATGAAACCGATGACCACGGCCACAATCACCACCGCGCCGACGATGCTGGCGATCAGGTTGGCCTGACGGCGCCGGCGAGCGCGTTCCTGGCGTGCCTGCAACTGGCGCTCGAGTTTGCGACGGGCCGCTTCTCGGCGCTGTTTGTTCGTGGGCACGCAGGCGGATCCTCTCGGGCGGTGCAATGCGGTGATGGCCGGGCAGAGTCTACGGAACGGTCCCGTGCTCCGAGGAATGGCCGGCCGGCCACGGCTCAGGTGGCGGAGTCTCAGGTGGCGGATCAGCAAGCGGGGAAAGACGGGTGAGGGCGCCAGTAGGCTGAGCCGGTTCGCCGTCGGGCCGTGCGGCCGGTGCGGCACCGTCAGCGCGCGAAGCCAGTGAGAGGACGTCGTGCTCGTCGAGGGGTTTCCGGCCCAGATCGCCGGCACCAACTGCTGGGTCGTCGCTCCCGGGCCCGGGGAGCAGTGCGTGGTTATCGACCCCGGCGTCGGAGTGGGTCCCCGGCTGGACGACCTCCTGGCGGCCCGCCGATTGCACGTGGCCGCGGTCCTGCTCACGCACGGGCACTTGGACCACACCTTTTCGGTGGTGCCGGTCTGCCAGGCCCGCGAGGTCGCGGCCTACATCCACCCGGCCGACCGGGCGCAGCTGGCCGACCCTTGGTCGGGCCTCGGGCTGCCCTACGGCTCACCGATGTTCGGGGTCGAGGGATTGACGTTCGCTGAGCCGGCGGACGTCCGCGCGCTGGCCGACGGCGAGCTGATCGAGCTGGCCGGGCTGACCCTTCAGGTCGAGCACGCCCCCGGTCACTCCGCCGGTTCGGTCGTCTTCGGCACAACCGCCGGGGGACCGGACGACGCGCCGGTGCTGTTCAGCGGTGACCTGCTCTTCGCCGGCTCGATCGGCCGGATGGACCTGCCGGGCGGTTCGGAGTCCGACATGAGCGCGTCGCTGAAGCGGGTGGTCCTCCCGCGGGCCGACGAGACCGTCGTCCACGCCGGTCATGGCGCGTCCACCACCATCGGGCAGGAACGCGCGACCAACCCATACCTGACGGAGCCGGCGTGAGCAACGGAGCGGGCGTGAGCGACGGAGCTGGCCGGACCGGCCCCGCGGCCGCCGGGCCGGGCCGGGTCGCCGCGCCCCGCGGTTTCCTGGAGTACCTGCCGGCGCAGTCCGAGCGGTTCGCCGCCGTGCTGGCCCGCCTGTCGGCGCCGATGATCGCCGCGGGCTACGCGCCGGCCGAGCTGCCCGTCGTCGAGTACACCGAGCTGTTCACGCGCGGGGTCGGGGAGTCGACCGATGTGGTCAGCAAGGAGATGTATACCTTCGCCGACCGGGGCGGGCGCTCGCTCACCCTGCGCCCGGAGCTGACCGCCGGCGTGATGCGGGCGGTTATCGAGCACGGCCTGGACCGCGGCCAGCTGCCGGTCAAGTTGCGCACCGCCGGGGTCTGCTATCGCGCCGAGCGGCCGCAGGCCGGCCGGGGCCGGCAGTTCTACCAGGTCGACGTGGAGGCCATCGGCGTCGACGACCCGGCGCTGGACGCCGAAGTAGTGGCGGTGGCCGAGGAGGGCTTCCGCGGGCTGGGGCTGCGGGGTTACCGCCTGGAGCTGACCAGCCTGGGGGACGCGACCTGCCGACCCCCCTACCGAGAGTTGCTCATGACGTTCCTCGCCGGGCTCGACCTCGACGCCGACACGCGGCGGCGGGCCGCGCTGAACCCGCTGCGGGTGCTCGACGACAAGCGGCCCGAGGTGCAGGCCCAGCTCGTCGACGCGCCGCTGATCGTCGACCACCTTTGCCCCGAATGCGCCGCCCACTTCGCTGAGGTGCGGGCTCACCTCGCCGCGCTCGACATCCACTACGCGCTGAACCCCCGCATGGTCCGTGGCCTGGACTACTACACCAAGACGACCTTCGAATTCGTCCATCCCGGGCTCGGCGCCCAGTCCGGGCTGGGCGGGGGTGGCCGCTACGACGGCCTGATGGCATCGCTCGGCGGTCCGCCCCTGTCCGGAATCGGCTTCGGCCTGGGCATCGACCGCACGCTGCTCGCGGTGGACCTCGAGGGCATCGACCTGGGGGAGGAACCGCGGGTCGCGGTGTATCTCGTGCCCTTGGGTGACTCGGCGCGGGCCCGCTGTGTGACAATCGCCGCCGCGTTACGCGCCGCCGGCCTGCGGGTCGATCTGGCCTACGGACGGCGCGGCCTGAAGGGAGCGATGAAGGCCGCCGACCGCTCCGGCGCTCGCTTCGCCGTCGTCCTCGGTGACCGTGACCTCGACGCCGGCCACGCCCAGGTGAAGGACCTGGCCAGCACCGAGCAGTCGCCAGTTCCCCTTGACGCCCTGGTGTCCACCTTGAAGGAGAAGATCTCGTGATCCGCACCCGTACCGCCGGTTCGCTGCGGCCCAGCGACGCCGGCCGCACCGTGACGCTGGCCGGCTGGGTGGCCCGGCGCCGCGACCACAGTGGCGTCGCGTTCATCGATCTGCGCGACGCTTCCGGGGCGGCGCAGGTGGTGATCCGCGAGGGTGCGGTGGCCCACGACCTGCGCGCGGAGTGGTGCGTGAAGGTGACCGGGCAGGTTCGGCTGCGCCCGGAGGGCAACGCGAACGCGGCGATCCCGACCGGCGAGGTGGAGGTGGACGCCACCGCGCTCGAGGTGCTCAACCCCGCGGCCCCCCTGCCGTTCCCCCTCGACGACCAGGCCACGGTGGGGGAGGAGGCCCGGCTGAAGTACCGCTACCTCGACCTGCGCCGCTCGGGCCCGGCCGCGGCGCTGCGCCTGCGCTCACGGGTGAACGCCGCGGCCCGAACCGTGCTACTCGAACACGACTTCGTCGAGATCGAGACGCCGACGCTCACCCGCTCCACCCCCGAGGGCGCCCGCGACTTCGTGGTGCCGGCCCGGCTGCGCCCGGGCAGCTGGTACGCGCTGCCCCAGTCGCCGCAGCTGTTCAAGCAGCTGCTGATGGTGGCCGGCATAGAGCGCTACTTTCAGATCGCGCGGTGCTACCGCGACGAGGATTTCCGGGCCGACCGGCAGCCGGAGTTCACCCAGCTCGACATCGAGATGAGCTTCGTCGACCAGGACGACGTGATCGCGCTGGCCGAGGAGGTGCTGCGGGCGGTGTGGTCGACCATCGGCGTCGACGTGCCGACACCTGTGCCGCGGATGACCTACCTCGAGGCGATGCGCCGCTTCGGCTCCGACAAGCCCGACCTGCGACTGGAGCTCGAGCTGGTCGAGTGCACCGACTACTTCCGCGACACCCCCTTCCGGGTCTTCCAGGCGCCCTACGTCGGGGCGGTCGTCATGGCCGGCGGGGCGGCCCAGCCGCGGCGGCAACTGGACGGCTGGCAGGACTGGGCCAAGCAACGCGGCGCCCGCGGCCTGGCCTATGTGCTGGTCGGCGCCGACGGCGAGCTCAGCGGGCCCGTGGCCAAGAACCTCTCCGCGGCCGAGCGCAAGGGGTTGGCCGCGCACGTGGGCGCCCAGCCGGGTGACTGCGTGTTCTTCGGCGCCGGCCCGGTGACATCCTCCCGCGCGCTGCTCGGCGCGGCCCGACTCGAGATCGGCCGGCGGCTCGGCCTGATCGACGAAGCGGCCTGGGCCTTCGTGTGGATCGTCGACGCACCGCTGTTCGAGCTGGCCGCCGAGACCGACGACGTCGCCGTCGGGTCGGGCGCGTGGACCGCCGTACACCACGCGTTCACGTCGCCCAAGCCGGAGTTCCTCGACACCTTCGACCGCGATCCCGGCGCGGCGCTCGCCTACGCCTACGACATTGTCGGCAACGGCAACGAGATCGGCGGCGGGTCGATCCGTATTCACTCCCGTGAGGTGCAGGAGCGGGTCTTTGCGGTGATGGGGCTGACCCAGGCGCAGGCTCGGGAGAAGTTCGGCTTCCTGCTTGACGCGTTCGCCTACGGCGCCCCACCGCACGGCGGCATCGCCTTCGGGTGGGACCGCATCTGCGCGCTGCTCTCGGGCACCGACTCGATCCGCGACGTGATCGCCTTCCCCAAGACCGGTGGCGGCTACGACCCGCTCACCGGTGCCCCCGCGCCGATCTCGCCCGAGCAGCGGCTCGAAGCCGGAATCGACTACGTGACCGACGACGGGAGCACCTGAGGCCGGTGGTTCCAGCCCCGTCGTGGGGATCCCGCGGTGGGCCCGGCGGGAATGGACCGGACAACCCCATCGGAGGCGGTGATCCAGGCGGGGGATTCGGCGCGGCCGGTGGGC
>JALZBL010000080.1 GCA_030947395.1 Actinomycetota bacterium
AGCGCCGCCAGGGCGTGTCCGGCGTCGACCTCATCCTGCGCCGCGTGCTCGGCCTCGAGGCCAAGATGCGGCAGTACTCCGACGGGGCCGCGTTCGTGCGAGGAGTCATCGACCGGGCGGGGCTCGACTCCTTCAACGCCGTCTGGACCGCACCCGAGACCCTGCCGTCGGCGGCCGAGATCGCCGACCCCGGTGCCTGGGTGCGGCGCGTGCACGGCGCCGCGTGACCGGCCCCGCTTCCGCCGTCGCGTCGACACGGCTGGCGGTCCGCACCGAGCTGGCGCAGCTGCCCGAGGGCAGCGTGGTCCTGGTTGGTTGCAGTGGGGGCCCGGACTCCCTCGCCCTCGCAGGGGCGGTGGCCTTCGAGGCGCCCAAGCGAGCCATCAAGGCGGCCGGGCTCGTCGTCGACCACGCCCTGCAGCCGCGGTCGCGCCAGGTGGCCCACGAGGCCGCCGACCGCTGCCGCGACCTCGGGCTGGACCCCGTTGACGTCCAGACCGTCCACGTCCCGCGCGACGGGTCCGGCCCCGAGGGCGCCGCTCGGTCGGCCCGCTATGCGGCGCTCGAGGAGGCCGCCGAGCGGCTCGGGGCCGACGCGGTCCTCATCGGCCACACCCGCGACGACCAGGCCGAAAGCGTCCTGCTCGGACTCGCCCGCGGCTCCGGGCCGCGCTCGGTGGCCGGCATGGCGGTCTGGGACGGCCGTCACCTGCGCCCCTTGCTCGGCCTGGACCGGGCGACGACCCGACGCGCCTGCGCCGCGCTGGGCTTGCCGGTATGGGACGACCCGCACAACCACGATTCGCGGTTCACGCGGGTGCGGCTGCGCCGGGAGGTGCTGCCCCTGCTCGAGGACGTGCTGGGCTCCGGCGTCGCGGCCGCCTTGGCGCGGACCGCGCACCTCCTGGGCGACGACCTGGATGCCCTCGACCACCTGGCCGACGCGGTATCCACGATCGTCCTGACCGACACCGGCGAGGTGGATGCGGTGGCGCTGGCGGGGCATCCCCGCGCGGTGCGCACCCGAGTGCTGCGGGCCTGGTGCGCCGGGTGCGCGGTACCGGCGCTGACCGCGGTGCACCTGGGCGCGCTCGACGCCCTCGTGATGGCCTGGCACGGGCAGGAGGCGGTGAACCTGCCGGGCGGATTCCTGGTCCGCCGCCGATCTGGCAGGCTGGCCCTGGACCGGCCCGACCGGCCCGACCGGCCCGACCGGCCCGACCGGCCCGACGGTGGGCCACGTCCCCCGACCGCCGTACCTCCCGACCGCCGTACCTGACCGCCGGATCTCTAGTCGCCGTCCCGACTGCCAACCGCCAACCGCCAACCGCCGACCGCCGACCGCCGTACGCCGTAGCCCGATCGCCGGGTCCAACCGCCGTGCCCTGACAGGAGCCACCGTGTCGCTGCTCGATGCCGACATCGAGTCGGTCGTCGTCACCGCCGACCAGATAAGGGCCAAGACGGTTGAGCTGGCCCGCGCCATCGACGCCGACTACGCCGACCGGGAGCCGCTGCTGGTCGGCGTACTCAAGGGGGCGGCCATGTTCATGTCCGACCTCGCCCGGGCGCTGCAGCGCCCGTCGACGATGGAGTTCATGGCGGTGAGTTCCTACGGCTCGTCGACGACATCCTCCGGTGTGGTGCGGATCCTCAAGGACCTCGACCGCAGCATCACCGGCGAGCACGTCCTGGTGGTCGAGGACGTGATCGACTCGGGGCTGACGCTGTCCTGGCTGCTCAAGAACCTGCACTCGCGGGAGCCGGCCTCGGTGGAGATCGTCACCATGCTGCGCAAACCCGACGCGGCCAAGGTGCAGGTCCCGGTTCGCTACGTCGGCTTCGACATCCCGAACGAGTTCGTCGTCGGCTACGGCCTGGACTACGCCGAGCGCTATCGCGGCCTGCCCTACATCGGCGTGCTGAAGCCGTCGGTCTACAGCCGCTGATCGGTGTCCCCGGCCTGGTTGCCCCGCCCGCGCATGGTTGCCCCGCCCGCGCATGGTTGCCCCGCCCGCTTGTGAAGCTCAGCCTTGTGCGGCTGAGCGGGCCGAAGCGGCCGGTTCGGCGCGCCTCAGCTGCACAAACCGGTCAGTACCCAGACTCCGCTCCGCAGGAAGGGGTGCACAGGCCGAGCCACGCACGACCGCCGACCCGGCGGCACAGGGGTTCGCACAGAGCGAACCCGTCGCGCAGCGCCGGCCGGAACGGATCACCCGGTCCCGGACGTTGTAGCGGTGCCGGCCTCGATTCGACGCCGGATCGCGTCAGTGCCCCCGTGTACCGTCGACACCGACCAGATCGCAGGAAACAGGAGGAAGGCCGGCCGGCCGTGAGGCCCCGGCTACGGACTATGGATCGAAAGCGCATTCTCCGGTCATGGTGGTTCTGGGTTCCGGTCGCCATCATCATCTTCTTCGTCCTGCAGTCAGCGCTGGCCGGCGGAGGTGCCTACTCCTCGGTCAAGACGTCCGACGCGATCAGCCAGCTCAAGGCCGGCAACATCAAGAGCGCGACGCTCAACGACAAGAGCCAGACTGTTTCGATCGATCTGAAGAGCGCGTTCGACGGTCACACCAAGATCAAGGCCGTGTACGCCAAGGACCAGACCAACGACATCGTCGGCTACATCGGCGGCGCGCCGTACACCACCAAGAACCCCGGCGACTCGGTCTTCTGGAGCCTGCTGAGCGTGTTGCTGCCCGTGCTGCTGATCGGGGGGATCCTGCTCTTCGTGATGTCGCAGGCCCAGGGCGGCGGCAACCGGGTGATGAGCTTCGGCCGGAGCAAGGCCAAGCTGGTCAACAAGGACACCCCCAAGACGACGTTCGCCGATGTGGCCGGCGCCGACGAGGCCGTCGAGGAGCTGCAGGAGATCAAGGATTTCCTCGCCAATCCGGCCAAGTTCCAGGCCATCGGCGCCAAGATCCCCAAGGGCGTCCTGCTCTACGGGCCGCCGGGTACCGGTAAGACGCTGCTGGCCCGGGCCGTGGCCGGCGAGGCCGGTGTGCCGTTCTACTCGATCTCCGGTTCGGACTTCGTGGAGATGTTCGTCGGGGTCGGCGCGTCGCGCGTGCGCGACCTCTTCGAGCAGGCCAAGTCCAACGCTCCCGCCATTGTCTTTGTCGACGAGATCGATGCCGTCGGCCGCCACCGTGGTGCCGGCATGGGCGGTGGACATGACGAGCGGGAGCAGACGCTCAACCAGTTGCTGGTCGAGATGGACGGCTTCGACGTCAAGGGTGGCGTCATCCTCATCGCCGCGACCAACCGGCCGGACATCCTCGACCCGGCCCTGCTGCGCCCGGGCCGCTTCGATCGCCAGATCGCGGTCGGGCCGCCCGACATCGAAGGCCGCAAGGCCGTGCTTCGGGTACACGCCAAGGGCAAGCCGTTCGAGGTCGACGTCGATCTCGACGTCATCGCCCGGCGCACGCCCGGTTTCACCGGCGCCGACCTGGCCAACGTCATCAACGAGGCCGCCCTGCTCACCGCCCGCAACAACGGCCGGCTGATCAGCAACGAGGCGCTCGAGGAGTCGATCGATCGCGTTATCGCCGGCCCCGAGCGCAAGACCCGGGCCATGAGCGACGACGAGAAGCGGGTGACGGCCTACCACGAGGCCGGCCACGCCCTGGCCGCCTGGGCGATGCCGAACCTGGACCCGGTCCACAAGGTCACCATCCTGCCCCGGGGCCGCTCGCTCGGGCACACGCTCGTCCTCCCGGTCGAGGACCGCTACACCCAGACCCGCTCGGAGATCATCGATCAGTTGGTCTATGCCCTAGGCGGCCGGGCCGCCGAGGAACTGGTGTTCCACGAGCCGACCACCGGGGCGTCCAACGACATCGAGAAGGCCTCCGGGCTGGCCCGGGCGATGGTTACCGAGTACGGCATGAGCGCCAAGCTCGGCGCGGTCAAGTACGGCACCTCTGACGCCGAGCCCTTCATGGGCCGCGACTACGGCCACCAACGCGACTACTCCGAGGAGATCGCGGCCGGTATCGATGAGGAAGTCCGCGGACTGATCGAGGGCGCTCACGACGAGGCGTGGGAGATTCTGGTGCAGTACCGCGACGTGCTGGATCAGATGGTGCTCGAGCTGGTGGAGAAGGAGACGCTGGCCAACGACGATCTGCAGCGCATCCTCGCCCCCGTGCGCAAGCGCCCCCCGCACAACAGCTTCAACAGCTTCGGCAAGCGCACCCCCAGCGACAAGCCCCCGATCGAAATCCCCGAGGAGCTGCAAACGCGGATCAAGCAGGCCGCCCAGGACCGCGCCCTGGCTCAGCAGCAGGCGCGGGCCGCTGCTGCGGCCAGTGCCAGCGGTGCCTTCGCCGGCGGGCGCGGGAACGGATCGAACGGGGCGTCGCACGGTTCTAACGGGGTCAACGGTAACGGTGGTGCGCCGGTGTACTCGCCGCCGAGCTTCCCGCCGCCGAACTACCAGCCACCGAACGTCCAACCGCCGGTTTACAGCCCGCCGCCGGGCGGCTACGCGCCTCCCGCCGGGGCCTATCCGCCGCCCGGTGGGCCGGCGGGTGGTCCCACCTTCGCGCCGCCAGCCCTGCCGCCGCCGAGCTACCAGCCGCCCCCCGGTTACCAGCCACCGGGTTACCAGCCGCCCCCCGGTTACCAGCCACCGCCGGGCAACCAGCCACCGCCGGGCAACCAGCCACCGACCGGGTCCACCCAGCCGCCGGCCTACCCGCCTCCGGCAACCAATCCGAAGCACGGTGCTCCGGACGGCTCCGGTGACGGCAGCTGAGCGCCTAGCCGCATCCGGGGAGTCGGCTGCGTCCGCTGGAGTGGATGGTCCTGGGAACCTGGCCGTCGGCATCGACCTGCCACGGGCCGAGGCGGCCGTGCGTGAGCTCCTGCTGGCCATCGGTGAGGATCCGGAGCGGGCAGGCCTGCGGCAGACGCCGCAGCGGGTCGCCCGCGCCTACGCCGAGATCTTCGGCGGCCTCTTCATCAATCCGGCCGACGTGCTGCAGACCACGTTCGAGGAGGACCACGACGAACTCGTCCTCGTGCGCGACATCCCCGTCTACTCCACCTGCGAACACCATCTCGTGCCATGGCACGGCACCGCCGCCGTCGGCTACATTCCCGGAGCGGACGGGCGCATTACCGGGCTGTCCAAACTGGCCCGGCTGGTCGACGGGTACGCGCGCCGCCCCCAGGTGCAGGAGCGGTTGACCGCCCAGGTGGCCGACGCTGTGCAGGACCGGCTCAAGCCGCGCGGGGCGATCGTCGTGGTCGACGCCGAGCACCTCTGCATGGCGATGCGCGGTATTCGCAAGCCCGGCGCACGGACCACGACGTCGGCCGTGCGCGGCATCATGCGCTCGGACCCGCGCAGCCGAGCCGAGGCCATGTCGCTCATCCTCGGGCGATGACGGCACCGGCGCTTGCTTCGTGCGGAGCGCCGTCGGTTCGATCGCCGTCGTTTCGATCGCCGTCGTTTCGATCGCCGTCGTTTCGATCGCCGTCGTTTCGAGCGCCGTCGTTTCGAGCGCTGTCGTTTCGATCGCTGTCGTTTCGAGCGCCGTGGTGCCGCGGCCTCGGCCGATGGGGCACGATCGGCGCGTGACCAGCCTGCCCCGTCCGGCCGATCGGATGCTGGTGATGGGCGTGCTCAACGTGACGCCCGACTCCTTCAGTGACGGCGGTCGTTACGCCGACGTCGATTCCGCGGTCGGGCACGGACTGGCGCTGTGCGACGAGGGTGCCGACCTGGTCGACGTGGGTGGTGAGTCGACCCGCCCCGGGGCGCGGCGAGTGGGCGCGATCGAGGAGATCCGCCGGGTGCTGCCGGTGGTCCGTGCGCTCGCCTCGGCCGGCATAGCGGTCAGCGTCGACACGTACCGAGCCGAGGTCGCGGCGGCCGCACTCGGCGCCGGGGCACAGGTCGTCAACGACGTCTCCGGCGGCCTGGGCGACCCGGAGATGGCCGCAGTCGTACGCGACGCAGGTTGCCCATGGGTGCTCATGCACTGGCGCGGGCACAGCGCCAACATGCAGGCACTGGCCCGCTACGACGATGTGGTGGCCGAGGTCCGCGCGGAGCTGCTGGCTCGCATGGATGCCGCGTGCGCCGCCGGTGTGCGCGAAGAACAGGTCGTGCTGGATCCGGGTCTGGGCTTCGCCAAGACCGCCAAGCACAACTGGGCGCTGCTCGCCCACCTCGACCGGCTCGTGGCCATCGGCCCACCGGTACTGGTCGCGGCATCGCGCAAGTCGTTCCTCGGCCGCCTGCTGACCGATGCGCAGGGAACCGTTCGTCCGGTCGACGATCGTGAGGACGCCACCACCGCGGTCACCACCTACTGCGCGCTGAGCGGCGCGTGGGGTGTCCGCACCCATCAGGTCCGCGCCGCCGTCGACGCCGCCCGAACGGTGGCCGCGATCCGCGGCGCGACCCAGTGAGCGCCGCACCGCAGGGAGCGAGCCCAGACCGAGCGGACCGCATCAGCCTGCGCGGGCTGCGCGTGTTCGGCCACCACGGCGTCCTCGAGCAGGAGCGGCGCGCGGGCCAGGACTTCGTCGTCGACGTCGACCTCGAGATCGACACCGCGGCCGCGGCTGCGTCGGACGACGTCGTCGACACCGTGCACTATGGCGACTTGGCCGAGGGGCTGGCCGCGGTGGTGGCCGGGCCGCCGGTCGACCTGCTGGAGACACTCGTGGCCCGGCTGGCCGCGGTGTGTCTGGCCGACGCCCGGGTCGCCGCGGCCACGGTGACCGTCCATAAGCCCGGCGCGCCGATCGCCGTGCGCTTCGACGACGTCGCGGTGACGATCCGGCGCCAGCAGCCCCAGCCGCCGCCGAGGCCGCGATGAGCCGGGCCGTCCTGTCGGTCGGGAGCAACGTCGGCGACCGGCTGGGTCAGCTGCGCGCGGCCACTCGGCACTTCGACCCCTGGCTGGTCGCCGCGTCGGCGGTGTACGAGACGGCCCCCTGGGGCCCGGTGCCGCAGCCGGACTACCTGAACGCGGTACTTCTCGTCTCCGACGCCACCGCCGATGGGCGGCAGTGGCTGTGCCGGGCGCAGGCCGCGGAGGCCGACGCCGGACGCGTGCGCGACGTGCGGTTCGGCCCCCGGACCCTGGACGTGGACCTGATCGCGGTCGACGACGAACGCCGGTGCGGCCCCGACCTCACCCTGCCCCATCCACGGGCCGCCGAGCGCGCGTTCGTGCTCGTCCCGTGGCTGGACCTCGAACCAGGCGCGGTCCTGCCCGGCTACGGCCCGGTCGACACGCTGCTCGGGCG
>JALZBL010000081.1 GCA_030947395.1 Actinomycetota bacterium
CGTCCCAGCCGACGTCGAACTCGGCCAGCGCCGCACGGCTCGTCGGTGCGGTCACAGCACCTTGGACAGGAAGGAGCGGGTGCGCTCGTGCTGTGGGTTGCCCAGCACCGCTCGCGGTTCACCGGCCTCGACGACGACACCCTCGTCCATGAACACCAGCTGATCGCCGACCTCGCGCGCGAAGCCCATCTCGTGAGTGACGACGATCATCGTCATGCCACCCTCGGCCAGCTTGCGCATGACGTCGAGCACCTCGCCGACGAGCTCCGGGTCGAGGGCCGAGGTCGGCTCGTCGAACAGCATCAGCTTGGGCTGCATGGCCAGGGCCCGGGCGATCGCGACCCGCTGCTGTTGGCCGCCGGACAGCTGCGCCGGGTACGCCTTCTCCTTGCTCGAGAGCCCCACCTGCTCGAGCAGCGCCCGGCCGCGGTCGATGACGTCCCGCTTCTTCTCACCCTTGACCCGCAGCGGGGCCTCGATGATGTTGTCCAGCGCATTCATGTGCGGGAACAGGTTGAACCGCTGAAACACCATGCCGATGTCGCGGCGTTGCCGGGCCGCGACCTTCGGGTGCAGCTCGTGCAGCTTGCCGCCGCGCTCGGCGTACCCCACGATCTCGCCGTCGACGTACAGCCGACCGGCGGTGACCCGCTCGAGGTGGTTGATGCAGCGCAGGAAGGTCGACTTGCCGGATCCGGACGGTCCGACCAGGCACATCACCTCTCGCGGCTTCACCTGCAGCGTGATGCCCTTGAGCACCTTCAGCGCGCCGAAGTGCTTCTGCACGTACTGGGCGTCCACCATGAGCTGCCGGGAGCTGCTCGGTTGGCCGAAGAAGTCCTCGCCCATCAGATCGATTCCTTCTGCTGGGCCTCGGCCAGGGCCTGCAGCTGCCGGTTGGTCAGCACGCGGGAGGTCCCGCGCGCGTAGCGCCGCTCGAGGAAGTACTGACCGACCATCAACAGGCTGGTCACGGCCAGGTACCAGGTCGAGGCGACCAGCAGCAACGGGATCGGACGGAACAGCACTCCACCGATGTCTCGGCTCTCCGAGTAGAGGTCGGTGGTCAACGGCACGCCGACCACCAACGACGTGGTCTTCAGCATGCTGATCACCTCGTTGCCGGTCGGCGGGATGATCACGCGCATCGCCTGCGGCAGCACGACCCGGCGCATTGTCTGGCCCCAGGTCATGGCCAGCGCCAAGGCCGCCTCGTGCTGACCCTCGTCCACCGAGCCGATACCGGCCCGGACGATCTCGGCCATGTAGGCCGCCTCGTTCAGGCCCAGTCCGATGAACGCCGCGACGAAGGGCGTCAGCCAGGAGTTCGTCTTCAGGTGCATGAACTGGACGAGGAACGGCACGCCGAGATCGATCTGGCTGTAGATGTTGGTGATGAGACCCCAGAACACCAGCTGCACATAGACCGGGGTGCCGCGAAAGACCCACAGGTAGAGCCAGGCGACGCCCTTGAGCACCGGGTTATCCGACATCCTCATCACGGCCAGGATCACGCCGAGGACGACGGCGATGGCCATGGCCAGGACGGTGAGTTCGAGCGTGATGAGCGCGGCCTTGGACACCCGACTGTCGAAGACGTACTTGCGGTAGGTGTCCCACTGGTACGCCGAATTGGTGGCGGCACCGTAGATGAACAGCCCGAGCAGAACCAGGATGATCGCCGCCGCGATCAGCCGTCCCGGCCGGCGCAGGGGGACGGCCTTTATCACGTCGTCGTTGCGCCCGCGCTCCCGGGCGTCGGCCTGCGCGGCGGCGGTCATCAGCTGGTAGCGCCGTTGATCTTGGCTTGGGTGATCTGGCCCGAGGTGTTCCCCCAGTTCTCGCAGATCTTCTTGTAGGTGCCGTCGTCCATCAACGACTGCACCGCCGCCTCGATCGCCTTGGGCAGCTGACCGCCCTTCTTCATCGGATAGCCGTAGGGCGCGGCGTCATAGATCTTGCCGACCAGGTGCAGCTTGCCGCCGCTCTGCTTCACCCCGTAGGCCGTGACCGGGGAGTCAGCGATGAGCGCGTCGGCTTTACCGAGAGCTACCGCGGTGGTCGCGTCGTCCTGCTTGTCGTACTTCTGGATGCTGATCGCCTTCTTGCCGGCGCTCGTGCAGGCCTTGGAGCGGGCCGGAGCGTCGACGTTGGCCTGCACCGTCGCCGTCTGCACTGCGACCCTGAGCCCGCAGGCGTTGTTCGGATCGACGTTCTTGCTGGCCGGCGCGGCCCACTGGCTGCCGGCTTTGAAGTAGGTCACGAAGTCGACCGACTTCTCCCGCTCCTTGTTGTCGCTGAAGGACGACACGCCGATGTCGTACTTGGGTGTTGCTCCCGCAATGCCGGGAATGATGTTGTCGAATCTCGACTCGATGAACTTCGTCTTCAGGCCCAACTTGGTGGCCACCGCGTTGATCAGGTCGACGTCGAACCCGACAATCTTGCCCTTGGGGTCCTTGAACTCGTTGGGTGCGTACGTCGGGTCGATGCCGACGGTCAGCGTGCCGGCCGTGACCAGCGTCGAAGGCACGAGGGTCTTGAGGTTCTGGGCCTGACTCACGGCGATCGACTTGGTCGGCGAGGTGCCACCCTCGCTGTTCTTGGCGCACCCGGTCAGGGCCATGGCACCGGCGGTCAGCAAGGAGACAGAGAGCAGTGCGCTACGGCGGATCGCCATGTGGTTCCTCCCGGTTCGCGGCCACGTGTGCGGCGTGACCGCGCCACCCTAGCGCGCAGCCGGGACGCCACGGCGCTGCGCAATGCAACCGAAACCGAGAAGAAATCGGCCCCCCGGCCCACCCGCCGGCCTCAGACGATGGCCGTCTTGCCCTTGCCCAGCACGACGACGCCTGAGTCGGTGACGTGGTATCGCTGGCGGTCGAGTTCGAGGTCCACGCCGATGTTGGATCCGGGGGGCACCATGACGTTCTTGTCCAGGATTGCCTTGCGGACCACCGCGCCGGCACCGATCCGGGTGCTTTCCATGATCACCGATCCCTCGACGTAGGCCCCCCCCTCGATGAAGACGCCGGGCGAGAGGATCGAATGCCGCACGGTCGAGCCGGACACGATCACCCCGGAGGACACCGCCGA
Organism: Actinomycetota bacterium; assembly: GCA_030947395.1. GTDB lineage: Bacteria > Actinomycetota > Actinomycetes > Mycobacteriales > Jatrophihabitantaceae > JALZBL01. The sequence continues at coordinate 3,097 of JALZBL010000081.1, forward strand.
CTCCTGGGCTAAGCCGCCCTCGACGAATTTGGCCGGCGGTAACTGGGGCTGGTTGGAGTAGATCGGCCAGCGCTGGTTGTACAGGTTGAAGATCGGGTGGACGGCCACGAGGTCCATGTGCGCGTCGTAGTAGGAGTCCATCGTGCCTACGTCGCGCCAGTAGCCCTGGTCGCGCTGGGTGGCGCCGGGCACGTCGTTGTCGGCGAAGTCGTAGACGTAGGCCGCGCCCTTGTCGACCATGGCCGGCATGATGCTGCCGCCCATGTCGTGCACCGAGCCGTCGTCCTCGGCGTCGGCCCGGAGGATGTCCATCAACGCCTCGGTGGTGAAGACGTAGTTGCCCATCGAGGCGAAGGTCTCGTCCGGCGAGCTGGGGAGTCCGGGTGGCTCCTTGGGCTTCTCCAGGAACCCCTTGACCTTGCCGTCGGCCGCCGCGTCGATGACCCCGAACGCCGACGCCTCCCGGCGGGGCACCCGGATCCCCGCGACCGTGGCCGCGGCCCCGGAGGCGATGTGTTGCTCGACCATCTGGCGCGGGTCCATCCGGTAGACGTGGTCGGCGCCGAACACCACGAGGTAGTCGGGGCGATCGTCGTAGATCAGGTTCGACGACTGCAGAATCGCGTCGGCGCTGCCGGTGTACCACCTCGGCCCCAGGCGCTGCTGAGCCGGTACCGGCGTCACGTAGTTGCCGAGCACGGTCGACATGCGCCAGGTCTGGGTGATGTGGCGGTCCAGGGAGTGGGACTTGTACTGGGTGAGGACGCAGATGCGCAGGTAGCCGGCGTTGACCAGGTTGGACAGCACGAAGTCCACCAACCGGTAGTTTCCGCCGAACGGCACGGCCGGCTTGGCCCGGTCAGCGGTGAGCGGCCAGAGCCGCTTGCCCTCGCCACCGGCGAGCACGATCCCCAGGACACGCGGCTCAGTCGCCATGAGCCGAACCCTAGCCGCCACGCTCGACGGGCGGCAGGTCCCACCGGCGGCGGTCGGGCTAGGGTCGCGGCCCATGAGAGTGGGGCTGCTCACCCGAGAGTACCCGCCGGAGGTCTACGGCGGCGCCGGTGTGCACGTGGAGTTCTTGGCCCGTGAGCTGCGCAAGCTGATCGAGGTCGAGGTGCACTGCTTCGGGGCGCCGCGCACGGAGCCGGACGTGACCGCCCACGCCACTCCGGCCGCGCTGGGTGGCGCCAACCCGGCGGTGCAGACCCTCGGCACCGACATCGAGATCGCCGCGGCCCTGGGTCCGGTCGACCTGGTGCACTCGCACACCTGGTACGCCAACGCCGCCGGCACGCTCGGGTCGCTGTTGCGCGGCGTGCCGCACGTGCTCTCAGCGCACTCGCTCGAGCCGAGCCGGCCCTGGAAGGCCGAGCAGCTCGGCGGCGGCTACCGCGTCTCGTCCTGGGTCGAGCGGGAGGGCTACCGCAGCGCAGACGCAGTGATCGCGGTCAGCCGCGGCATGGTGCCCGAGATCCTCGCCGCCTACCCCTTCCTTGACCCGGGCCGCGTGCACGTCGTCTACAACGGCATCGACACCGCGCTCTACCAGCCCCGCGTCGACCCAGAGCTGCTGGCGCGCTTCGGCGTGGACGGGTCGCGTCCCTCGGTGGTCTTCGTCGGGCGCATCACCCGGCAGAAGGGCGTGACCCACCTGCTGGCCGCGGCCCAGCACTTCGACCCGGACATCCAGCTCGTCTTCTGTGCCGGCGCGCCCGACACCGCCGAGATCGGGGCCCAGACCGAGGCGGCCGTGGCCCAGCTGCAGCGGGCCCGCGACGGGGTCATCTGGATCCGGGAGATGCTCCCGCGCGAGCAGGTCGTCGTCCTGCTCACCGCCGCCACGGTCTTCGCCTGCCCGTCGGTCTACGAACCGCTGGGCATCGTCAACCTCGAGGCGATGGCCTGCGGGACCGCAGTGGTGGCCAGCGCGGTCGGCGGCATACCCGAGGTCGTGGTCGACGGCGTGACCGGCGTGCTGGTGCCCTACTCCCCCGACGCGCCGGCCGAGCTGGAACACGGGCTGGCCGAGACGATCAACGCCCTGTGCGCCGATCCCGGGCGGGCGGCGGCGATGGGGGCGGCCGGCCGCTCCCGGGCGGTCGGCGAATTCGGCTGGGAGGCCATCGCCACCCAGACGGTCGAGCTCTACCGTTCCCTGCTCTGAGCACAGCACATGGCTCGGCCCCGGTGGCCACCGCGGTGCGGGGCCGACCGGGGCCGACTCGATTGAGCTAGCTGACCGCGGCGTGCAGCGCGTCCCCCAGCGCCGCTGCCTCGTCGGGAGTCAGCTCGACGACCAGACGCCCGCCGCCCTCCAGCGGGACGCGCATGACCAGGCCACGTCCCTCCTTCGTGACCTCGAGCGGACCGTCGCCCGTTCGCGGCTTCATGGCCGCCATATCTGCCTCCTCGTCGGCGGTCGCAGACCGACCGCATGGTGTCTTCTGCGACCATTGTCCCGCATGGCACGGGCCGGAGGAAATCTGAGGTCCGCACCCGAGGGGTACTGGCAAGGAGTGGGCATGGGCGACGAACTGGTGATCGACCGCGACGGCCTGGTCGCGACGGTGCGGCTCAACCGGCCCGAGAGCATGAACGCGCTGTCGCTGTCGTTGAAGAACGCCCTGGTCGAGCAGCTGCCCCTCCTCGGCGCGGACGATTCGGTGAGGGCAGTCATCCTCACCGGCAGCGGCCGCGGCTTCTGCGTCGGCCAGGACCTGCGCGAGCACGCCGCCCGGCTCGAGGCGGCCGACCCGGCACCGCTGTCGACCGTGACCGAGCACTACAACCCGATCATCACCGCGCTGGCCACCATGCCCAAGCCGGTGGTGGCCGCGGTCAACGGCATGGCCGCCGGAGCCGGAGCGTCGTTCACCTTCGCCTGCGACTTTCGCATCGCCGCCGAGTCGGCCAGCTTCCTGCTCGCCTTCGCCGGGGTGGGGCTGAGCCTCGACAGCGGTGCCTCGTGGACCCTGCCCCGGCTCATCGGTTCGGCCCGGGCCACCGCGCTGGCCCTGCTGGCCGAACCGGTGTCGGCGAGCGCGGCCCTGGAGATGGGACTGGTCAACGCCGTCGTGCCCGACGCCGACCTGCTACCTGAAGCTCGGGCCCTGGCCGCCCGACTCGCCGCCGGACCGACTCTGGCCTACGCGCACATCAAGGAGGCACTTCACTTCTCGGCCACGGCCACGCTGGCCGAAGCGCTGGAGCGGGAGGCGCAGTTGCAGGCGGCGAGCGGTCGCACCCAGGATCACGCCGACGCCGTTCAGGCCTTCCTGGCCAAGCAGGCGGCGACCTTCACCGGTCACTGAGCGCGGGGCCGCCACCGGCTCAGCCGCTCGCCCGCCAGCAGCCGACCAGGTGGTCGTCGACCATGCCGGTCGCCTGCATAAGGGCGTAGGCGGTGGTCGGACCGACGAAGCGCAGGCCACGGCGCTTGAGCTCGCCGGCCATCGCGGTGGACTGCGGGGTGAAGGCCGCGGTGTCGGCTGGGGTCACCGGCCGAACGTGCTCGTCCGGGGCGAACGACCACAACAGGGCGTCGAGGTCCTCGATGCAGGCCCGGACCGCGCGGGCATTGGCGATGGTGGCGACGATCTTGGCCCGGTTGCGGACGATGCCGGCGTCGGCCAGCAGCCGGTCCACGTCAGCGGCGTCGAACCCGGCCACCGCGTCGATGTCGAAGCCGGCGAAGGCGGCCCGAAACGCCTGCCGTTTGCGCAGAATGGTCAACCACGACAGCCCGGACTGGAACGCCTCCAGCGAGATCCGCTCGAACAGCGGCTGTTCTCCGCGCAGGGGTCGTCCCCATTCGTCGTCGTGGTAGGCGAGGTACGCGGCATCGGTGCCGGCCCAGGGGCACCGGGCTCGCCCGTCGACCGCGCTCACCACGGTCATCGCGGTCATCGACGCTCGGCGGCCCACCGGGCGAACCGCCGCAGGGAACGGCGCACGAAGTAGACGAAGACGCCGCGCGTGGCCGCGAAGCCCACCCGGCCCACCACGCCCAGGGGCAGGTCGAGGTCCTCCTGCCACACGAAGACACTGTGTCCGTCGGCGGCCGGCACCACCTCGAACAGCGCGGTGCCCCGCACGAGGCGGCCGGTGTGCCGCACCCGGCACCGGCGGGGCGGGTCCCACTCGGTGATGACCATCGTGTCGGTGAACCCGAGCGG
>JALZBL010000082.1 GCA_030947395.1 Actinomycetota bacterium
GCGGTTTTCCGATGCCACCGGCCGTCAGGTGGTGAGTACCTCTACGGCGACCACGGTAGGCACCGTCGGCGACTTCGTGGTGGATCCCCGCCGCCACGCCGTGCTGGCCGTGCAGCTGAAGAAATCTCAAGCCGGCGACACGTTGTTGTGGGCCGACATCACGGCCTTCGGTGACGATGCCGTTACCGTGTCCGGCGCCGACACGATCCGCGCGGCCGCCCCGGACGTCGCGGCCCTGGCCGGCAAGAAGCACCGGGTCATCGGCAAGCGGACCCTTCTGACCACCGGCGATGACCTTGGCCAGCTCGCCGACGTCGAGTTCGACCCGGCGACCGGCATCATCACCGAACTGGTGCTGCAGCAGAACGGCAGGATCGAAGGCGTCCGGCTCGTCGGGATCGGGTCCTACGCCGTCGTGGTGCAGGCGCAGTAGGGGCCCGCGGGCGGTTGGTTCCTACCCGCTCGGCCGTCAGCCCAACTCGGCCGTCAGCCCAACTCGGCCGTCAGCCCAACTCGGCCGTCAGCCCAACTCGGCCGTCAGGCTAGCTCGTCGAGCACGGCGACCAATTGGTCCACCGCCCAGTCGATCTCGGCGGCGGTGACGACCAGCGGCGGCGCGAAGCGCAGCGTGACTTCGTGAGTGTCCTTGGCCAGCACGCCCCGATCCAGCAGCCGTAACGACACGTCGTGGGCCGTCCCGAGGCGGGGATCGATGTCGACTCCAGCCCACAGCCCGACACATCGCACCGCAGTGAGGCCGTGGCCCAACCGGGCGAGCAGCCGGTCGCGCAACCGCGGGCTGAGCTCCGCGGCCCGCTGCTGGAACGACCCCTCCCGCAGCAGTTCGACCACCGCGCGACCGACCGCGCAGGCCAACGGGTTGCCACCGAAGGTGCTGCCGTGCTGCCCGGCGCCGATGACGCTCATCACGTCCGTCCGGCCGGCCACGGCCGACACCGGCACGATGCCGCCCCCGAGCGCTTTGCCGAGGACGAACAAGTCCGGCGTCACCGCTGCCGCATCGCAGGCGAACGTCGTGCCGGTGCGGCCGAGGCCGGACTGGATCTCGTCGGCGATGAACAGCATCTCCTTCTGGTCGCAGAGGCGGCGCACTGCCGACAGGAAGCCGGCGGGAGGGATGATCACACCCGCCTCACCTTGCACCGGCTCCAGCAGCACGGCCACCGTGGTGTCGTCGACGGCCGCGGTGAGGGCGTCGATGTCGCCGTACGGGACGGTTCGGAATCCGGGCGTCAGCGGGCCGAATCCGCCGTGCGCCTCTGGATCGTCGGAGAAACTGACGATGCTGATCGTTCGGCCGTGGAAATTTCCCGCCATGACGACGATCGTCGCCGTATCCGCGGCGACCCCCTTGCGGTCGTATCCCCAGCGGCGGGCGATCTTCAGCGCGGTCTCCACCGCCTCGGCCCCGGTGTTCATTGGCAGCACCATGTCTGTGCCGGTCAGCGCCGCCAGTTCCGCGCAGAACGGACCGAGCTGGTCCTGGTTGAACGCCCGGCTGGTCAAGGTGACCCGGCCGAGCTGCGCGATCGCGGCGGCCACGAGCCGTGGATGACGGTGGCCGAAGTTGAGCGCGGAATAACCGGCTAGGCAATCCAGGTAGCGGCGCCCCTCGACGTCGACCACCCACGCCCCTTCCGCCTCGGCGATCACCACGGGCAGCGGGCGATAGTTGGGCGCAGCGTGCCGCTCGATCAGCGCCACGTGGTCCGCGCTGGTCCCCGGGTAGTCGGCGATCGTCATCGATGCATCATTCCTGGATCAGAGTGAGGGCGCCGGCCGGACACGCCCGTACGGCGGCCTGCGCCGTGGCCGGCAAGGGCTGACCGAGATCAGGCGGCCGGACCTTCACCTTGCGCCCGTCATCGTCGACGTCGAACAGCTCGGGACCTCAGCTTTCTCCTAATCGAGCGTGGCGTGTGCTGCGGGGAGGAACGCCCGAACGTGGACGCCCGCGGCGATGACTCCGGGCCGTTCGACCGAGGCGACGATTCCCCGGCGCCCGAACGCCGCGCGGATGAACCTGGTCAACGCCGCCGAGTTCGGGTACTGCCGCTGCAGGACCTGCGCCGGGAGACGACACGGTTGGTTGCCGCCTTCGCACACCAGGCCCGCGCCGCCCGGAAAGAGCAGACGGGTACCGATGGGCAACGCACTGAACTGGGGCAGCCCCTTCACCAGGACGTTGGCGCCGAGCCACTCGGGCCGGATCTGGGGCACCTCAAGGCGTTCGGCGACTTGGTCGAGTTCTTCGGTCGACACCAGGCTGACCTGGCGACGGTTGCGGATCAACGTTCCCCGTGGGTAGAAGCGGGCCTGCCGGCTGGTCGAGGGCCGGCTGACCCCGTAGTGCCGATCGCCGCGCACGCCACCGAAGTCGACCTCGAGCACCGGTACCGGGACCGAGCACAATGACGCGGAATCCGTCGCGGTGAGTACGCCCAGGACCTCGAAGCCGGCGTCCCCCGGCTTAGCGTGAACCGAGTGGTCGACGTCGGGCTTGGCCGGGCTCACCACGCCTCCGCCTCCGCCTGGTGCACCGTGATCCGGACCGACCCGGGACCCAGGGTGGGGTGCGTCGCGACGATCCGGGCCGGCCCCGGTTCCTCGGTGGCGCGCAGCCACACCACGGCCACGCCACCGGTCAGCGGGACCGGGTTCTCGCCGACCACCTCCAACGGGCCGTCCACCGCCACCGCGATGACGCCGGTGGCGAACGGGCGGCCGTTGCCGTAGGCGTCGGTGACCCGCAGGACCAGCCGGGTGGCGTCGGCGCCGTCGGCGCACAGATCCGCATCGTCGGCCTCGACCAGGAATGCCTCGTCGGTGCCGCGGCCGGACAGGGTGCGCACGGCCGCCAGCCGGTCGCCGAGATAGCCCTCGAGTCTGAGATCACCCCAGTGCCGACGCCACGGGGCGATTCCACTCTGCGCGGCGAAGAAGAACGGCGCGTGCGGCAGGCCCGGGTAGCCGAGCCGGTCCGGTTCGAGGTCGTCCACCAGTTCGTCGTCGACGTAGGCCAGGATGCGCGAGCAATTGGAGAGGATCAGGCCGCGTCCGGGACCGCCGTAGTCGCTGTGGTCGCCCCCCGTCCAGAGGAAGGCCGGCTCCAGGACGACTTCCTCGGCTGGATCGCACTGCGCGCGGTACACGCTCGCCGCCGCCTTGCGAACCCGGAACATGTCGCAGACTCCGTGGTAACAGATGCGGTTGCCCGAGCCGAACTCGGCGTGGGTGGCGTAGTCGAACGCGCACCACCCGAAGCCGCCGGCGATGCCGGGTTGGGCGTAGATGGCGTTGAGCGCCGTTGCGTGCACCAGGGCGTGGTCCTGCGTGCGCTCGACGTTGTCGAACCGCTTGGTCGGGAACATGTGGCCGGCGTATTCGGAGACCAGATACCGCGGGTGGTTCGGTGCGACGATGCTGCCGCTTGTCTGGAAATCGTTCAGTGCGAAGACGTCCTCGAGCAGCTGGGAGTCCGGTCGGTACCTCACCCCGCTGGTCTGGCGGGAATCGTCGAGGCGGTGGGCGATCTCGTTGGTACGTCGGTAGAACGACTCGCGGTCGTCCGACTCGTTGACCCGCACTCCCCACAGCACCATCGAGGGATGGTTACGATCGCGGATCACCATTTCGGCTACGTCGCGGCAGGCCAGGTCCTGCCAGGCCTCGTCGCCGATGTGCTGCCACCCGGGCATCTCCTCGAACACCAGTAGACCGAGTTCGTCGCAGGCGTCGAGGAAGCTGGGCGCCTGCGGGTAGTGCGACGTGCGCACGGCGTTGCACTTGAGTTCACGCCGCAGGATCTCGGCGTCCCGGCGCTGCACGCGTTGCGGCATCGCGGCGCCGACGTACGGGAACGTCTGGTGGCGGTTCAAACCGCGCAGCGTCACCCGGTCGCCGTTCAGGAAGAAGCCATCCGCCTCGAAGCGAGCCTCGCGTAGACCGGTCCGGACGTCGACGCGGTCGAGCACCTCGGCGCCGCGGCGCAACTGAACGACGACGCGGTACAGGAAGGGATGATCGGTGTCCCACAACTGCAGGTCGGTCAGGCCATCCACGCCGAGTTCGCCGACGGCGGCCCCGGCCGTCCAGGCCGTGGGCGCTGGTGTCGCCGCCTGGGCGACGACCCGGTCGCCGTCGAGCACGCTCACTTTCAGCTCCAGGCCAGCGGCGTCGTCCGGTCCCTCGGGCTGTCCCTCGAGCCGGAAGCGCACCTGGATGCGTCGCTGGGGCGTGAGCACGGCCAGCGGCCGCGCGAACACGTCGGCGATGAAGGTCGACGGGAGCAGGACCAGTTCGACGCCGCGGTAGATACCGCCGAAGGTCAGGTAGTCGATGGGGCCGCCGAACGGTGGTACGTCCGGGCGTTCGGTCGAGTCGACCTCCACGGCCAGCTCGTCCGAACCGTCGTAGTTGAGGTGGTCGGTCAAGTCGCAAGTGAATGGCAGGAATCCGCCCCGGTGCTCGCCGACTCGCTCGCCGTTGCAGAACACGGTCGCCGTGCTCATGACTCCTTCGAACCGGACGTGCACCCGGCCATCCCCGGCCCGCGGCGGCAGTCGCAGCCGACGACGGTAACTCGACACGAATTGGTAGTCGCGGTCGTCGAAGCCCTGGGCCGGCACCCGGACGTTGGAGTGCGGAAGGGTGACCCGCTGGGCGCCGCCGGCGACCCGCGCCTCGGCCAACGGCCTGGGCGAGTAGCGCCAGTCGCGGTTGAGCGAGGAGCTGGTACGCACCATGACAGGTCCTTGGGCTGGTGGACGACGGCCCGGACCACGTTCGTCTCCGTACAGGATTAAGTCAAACCGATTGAGGTCCTAGGAAAGCAGAGTAGGTAAATTAGGAACGTCCGGCGCGATCCTCCCGCCGACCCCGGCCGCTAGCCCGCCAGTGCCGTGAGCCGGGCGGGGGCGGTGATAGTGCTGATCACCAGGTTCACCCCGCCGCGCCGGGCGGCGTCGTCGCCCAGCGCGGCCAGTTCCACACGCAGGTCGTGGTAGACGTCACCGCCCATCAACCAGTCGTCGACTTCCGCGCGCAGCACGTCCAACGAATCGGCGAAAGCGCTGCGCAGGAAGCCGCCCAGTACCACAACTTCGGGGTCGTACATGCTGACCAGATTGCCGATGCCCGCCGCCAAGTAGCGCCGCAACCGGGCCATCCCTTCGACGGCGACCGCGTCACCGCGGCCGGCCGCCGCGAGCACTTCCGACGACGTCAGCGTGTCGACCGGTCGATCCCGGCCCCACAGCTGCGAAGAGCGACCCTCCTGGCGCGCCTCCAGGGCCTGGCGGCGCAGGACTTCCTGACCGACGTACATCGCCCAACACCCCCGCTTTCCGCAGGGACAGCGAGGCCCGTCCAGGTCGATCGTGACGTGGCCGACCTCTCCTCCGGATCGGTGCGCGCCGCGAAACAGGCTGCCGTTGAGGACGACGCCGGCGCCCACGCCCCGATCGCCGAGGATGTAGACCAGGTTGCGGACGCCGTCGGCGGAGGCGAGCCGCAGCTCGGCGAGGGTGGCGAGGTTCGCCTCGTTCTCCACCAGCACCGGACACGATGCCGGCAGCGCGCCGGCTAGAGCCTGTCGCAACTTCGCGCCGATGTCAGGGGATGCCCATCCCAGACCGGGCGCGTACCGCAGCTCACCTCGTTCGGTCACGATGCCCGGAACAGCCAGGGCCAGGCCGAGGATGGGCCGATCCCGTCCGCCGGCGCCCTCGACGTCGCTGAGCGAGCCGCTGATCATTCGCGCCACCGCCTCGACCGCCTCGTCCTCACTCCACCCGGTCAGGTCGATGGTCACCGACCGTTGGGTGCGGATGTCGCCGGCGAAGTCGACGACCAGAGTGGCCATGTGGTCGACGCTGATCTGGGCACTGACGACGAGGCCGCGCTGCGGATCGGGTGCCCACAGCTGGCGGGGCCGGCCGAGTGTTCCCTGCGCCTCCCCTTCGAGACGGATCCAACCGAAGCGGTGCAGTTCCTCGACCAGCTTGCTGACCGTCGGCTTCTTCAGGCCGGTGCGCTCCACCAGCGAGGATTGCGACACCAGCCGGTCGTCCAGTACCGCGCCAAGTACCAACGCCAGGTTGGCCTGGCGCATCCGTTGCGAGTCGACCGGGCGAGCGGCGGAACCGCTCAGACCGGACATCGACTTCCCTCCCGTGCCGCCCCGACCGCCGGTTACGGCGGTTGCTTAATCTACGGCAGATACATCGACCGAGGACCGCCTTCGGAAGGTCGGCGGGTGGACCTCTAGGTCGGGAAGGGGCTACGGACCAACGAGGGCGCGGCAGACATCGACCAGATCCACCATTCCGACCAGGCTTCCCTGGACGACGACCGGTAGGTGCCGGAACCCGCCGGCCAGCATCTTGTCGGCCGCCGAACTGACCGACGCCGTGGGCTCGATCGTGACCAGAGTGGACCGGACGACGTCACGGAGACGGGTCTGCTCGAGGTTCTTCCCGTCGGCGACCGCGCTGACGACGTCGGTCTCGGTCACGATTGCGACCGGGAAATTGTTCTCCAATCCGTCAACCACGACCAGCGCGGTGTCGCCGCCGTGCTTGATCTGGTAGGCGGCCCCGGCGAGGTGGGAGTCCAAGTCGATCGTCGTCAGCGGCGGCCGCATCACTTCACTGACGACCTTGGGATTGCTGGCGGGAAGGACTTCGGGGTCGGTGCGCTGCCGCGGTGAACTCATGGGCTTGTCCTTCCGTCCCGGCCGCTCGGGGCCAGGGCCAGGTTGAGGGTCTCACGATTGCCCTGGACTTTCGATGCTGCTCCATGGCCATGCCTGGTTCGGCACCGGGTGGCGCTCCCGCGCCGCTGGCCCGCCCGAGCGTCGCGCTGGCGAATCGAGGAGCGGTCACGGTCCGCCGCGCCAGTGCTCGATGCGGTGGCGGTCGGGGGTGAAGCCGTGGTTGACGCCCCAGAGCACGGCCTGGGTGCGGCTGGCGACGTCGATCTTGCGGTAGATCGTTCGGATGTAGGACTTCACGGTATTAGGGCTGAGGAAGGTCAGGGTCGCCACCTCGGCATTGCTCTTGCCCTGGGTGATCAACGCCAAGATCTCCGACTCGCGATCGGTCAGACCTTCGCCGCGGCCCGGCCAGTCGAGTCCAGCCGCACTGCGGGCCCTGCCCGGTGCCTCACTCACGATGACCTGGCCGGCGTGCACGGCCTCGAGGGCGGCAACGAGATCGCGGGCCGGCAGCGTCTTGGAC
>JALZBL010000363.1 GCA_030947395.1 Actinomycetota bacterium
TGACCTCGCAGGCCGGGTCGATCGACGGCAGCGAGGCGGCTCGGGCCCAACTGCTGCTCGACCGCTCGTCGCCTAATGGCGAGCAGATCTACGCCGTCGCCGACGGGCGCGCCGCGGACGACCCGGGGCTGCGCGCCAGCGTCTCGGCGGTGGCTGGGGCGGTGCGCAACCTGCCCGGTGTCCGGCAGGTCGGGACGCCGTACTCGGCCGCCGGCATCGACGCCTCCGCCGTGGCCACCGACCGGCGAGCGGTGGCGATGAACGTGCAGTTCGCGTCAACGGCCGCCGGCGACGCCGCCGTGCACCCCGCCGCCCAACTGCTGCGGACGATCGACGCGCCGCGCGTGATCGTCGGCGGCGGTCCGCTGCAGGACGACGAGATGAACCACCAGGCGGCGTCCGACCTGGCCCGGGCCGAGCTGATCTCCATGCCGATCCTGTTGCTGGTGCTGCTGGTGATCTTCGGCGGCTTCGTTGCGGCCGGCCTGCCGATCGCCATCGCCTTCGTCGGCGTGGCCACGACGATGCTCGCGCTCACCCTGATCAGCGCGATCACCGACGTCTCCGTCTACGCGGTGAACATCATCACCATGCTGGGCATCGGCCTGGCCGTCGACTACGCGCTGCTGATCGTGTCGCGGTTGCGCGAGGATCGGCGGGCCCACCCTGAACTGGCCGACGCCCTCGACGCCACCTTCGCGACCGCCGGGCGCACCGTCGCCTTCTCCGGGGTCACCGTGGCGGCCTCGCTGGCTGGGCTGCTGGTCTTCCCCGACCCGTTCCTGCGCTCCATGGGCGCGGCCGGGCTGGCCGTTGTCCTGCTGGACATGCTGGCCGCCCTGACGCTGCTGCCGGCGCTGCTCGCCCTCGTCGGCCACCGGATCCGACCGGGCGTAGCGCCCCGGCCCGACGGGGGTGTGCTCGGCCGTCTGGTGCGGGCGGTGCGACGCCACGCGCTGGGGGCAGCGCTCGTGGTCGCCGCGCTGCTGGTGCTGGCCGGCGCACCTTTCCTGAGCGCGCGCTGGGCGGATGCCGACGCCCGTTCGCTGCCGGCCTCCGCGCCGTCACGGCAGCTGGTGGAGCTGGCCCAGCAGCGGTTCGCGCGGCAGGCCGACGTCGGCCCGATCACTCTCGTCGCCCGCGGCTCGGCCGCGCCGGCCGCGGCCCAGGCCTACTTGACCCAGCTGCGGGGCCTCGACGGGGTCGTCGCGGTGACCTCACGCGACGTACCCGGGCTGACCGTGCTGGACGTCCGGTCCGCGGGCGCGACCCAGGGCGACGTGGCCCGGCGGCTGGTGAAGCAGATCCGGGAGCGGCCCGCCCCCATCGACGTCCAGGTCACCGGCGACGCCGCCGAACTGGTCGACTACGAGGCTGCCCTCACGGCCCGGCTGCCGTTCGCCGCGGGGATCGTCGTCCTGGCCACGCTGGTCCTGCTGTTCGCGTTCACCGGCTCAGTGGTGGTCGCGGTGAAGGCCATCCTGCTCAACCTGCTAAGTCTCGGCGCGGCGTTCGGTGCGCTGGTGTGGGTCTTCCAAGAGGGCCACCTGGGGGCGCTGGTCGGCACGCAGGCCCTGGGCAGCCTGAGCATCACGACGCCGGTGCTGGTCTTCGCCATCGCGTTCGGCCTGTCGATGGATTACGAGGTGTTCCTGCTCGGCCGCATCACCGAGGCCTGGCGGCGAACCGGTGACAACGACACTGCCGTCGCCGAGGGCATCGTTCGCACCGGACGCACGGTCACCGCCGCGGCGCTGTTGATGGCGATCGTCTTCGCCGGGTTCGTCGGCGGTGGGTTCTCGCCGGTCAAGCAGGTGGGGTTGGGCCTGATGCTCGCGGTGCTCGTCGATGCGACGCTGGTGCGGATGGTGCTGCTCCCGGCGACGATGACGCTGCTCGGCCGGGCGAACTGGTGGGCGCCGACGCCGCTTCGCCGGCTCCACCGGCGCATCGCCCTGACCGAATCGGGCGCGTCGCCCGCCCCCAGCGGCGGTGGGCGATCACCGCGCGGCGTGCTGACGGATCCAGGTGTGCATGGCGATGCCCGCCGCCACCCCGGCGTTGATCGAGCGGGTCGAGCCGAACTGGGCGATCGAGTAGACCGCCGTCGCCGCCGAGCGCGCTTCCTCGCTCAGCCCCGGCCCCTCCTGCCCGAAGAGGAGCAGGGCCCGCCGCGGCAGGGCGGCGGTCTCGAGCGGACGGGCGCCCGACGGGTTGTCCACCGCGACCAGGTCGCGCCCCGACCGGGCGGCGTGTTCGACCAGGGCGGCGACGTCGGGCACGTGGACCAGATGCTGGTAACGGTCGGTGACCATGGCCCCGCGCCGGTTCCAGCGCCGACGCCCGACGATGACCACCTCCGCCGCGAGGAACGCGTTGGCCGTTCGTACGACGGTGCCGATGTTGGCGTCGTGCCGCCAGTTCTCGATGGCCACCGCGAAGTCGTGGCGGCGAGGGTCGAGGTCGGCCCGAATCGCCTCGAGCGTCCAGTACCGGTAACGGTCGACGACGTTGCGCCGGTCACCGCCGGCCAACAGCTCGGGGTCGAGGCGCGGATCGTTGGGCCACGGGTGCGGGTACG
>JALZBL010000083.1 GCA_030947395.1 Actinomycetota bacterium
GGCGTTGGTCGCCCAGCCGAAGCGCGCCCAGCGTGCCGCCGCCGCCGATCTCGCCGCGGCGACCCGGCCGGCCACCGCGGAGGAGGCCTCGGCGCACGGATCGGTGGCCATCAACTCCGCCCGGGCCACCGGGGCGACGTCGACCTGGATGTCGATCCGGTCGCGCAGCGGCCCCGACAGTCGTTGCTGGTAGCGCCGCCGGGCCATCGACGGACAGGAACAGTCCCGCTCCCGCGGCACCCCGCACGGGCATGGATTGGCCGCCATGACGAGCAGAAACCGCGCCGGGTAGATCACCGCGCCGCCGCTGCGGTGCAGCACGACCCGCCCGGTCTCCAGCGGTTGGCGCAGGGCGTCCAGCACGGTGGGCGCGAACTCCGGTGCCTCGTCGAGGAACAGCACGCCGCGGTGGGCCAGGGAGATGGCGCCGGCCCGGGCCAGACCGGAGCCGCCCCCGACCAGCGCGGCCACCGTCGCGGTGTGGTGCGGGGCCTGCAACGGAGGCAGACGTAGCAGTGGCGCGCCCGGCGCCAACCGCCCGGACACCGAGTGGATGGCGGTGACCTCCAGGGCCTGCTCGTCGTCCAGCGGAGGCAGGATCCCGGGCAATCGCTCGGCCAGCATGGTCTTACCCGAACCCGGGGCGCCGCGAAAGAAGAGATGGTGTCCTCCGGCCGCGGCTACCTCCAGCGCCCGCCGGGGCACTCCTTGTCCGACGACGTCACCGAGATCCGGCCCGGGCAGCGCCGGGTGCTCGGCGCCCCGCTCGGCTCGCGGCGGCGGGCCGTGTTCACTGCGCAGCCAGCCGATTATCTCGCGCAGATGGCTGGCCGCGCGGATGTCAAGCCCGGGGACCAGCGCGGCCTCGGCGGCGTTGGCCGCCGGGACCACCAACTTGGTGATGCCAGCCCGGGCTAGCGCCATCACCGCCGGCAGCACACCACGTACCGGGCGCACCTGCCCGTCCAGTCCCAGCTCGCCGACCCACGCGCAGTCGGCGAGCGCCGCCGCGGGCACCGTTGCCGCCGCGGCCAGGATGGCGACCGCCAGCGCGACGTCGAAGATCGAGCCGGCCTTGCGCACGTCGGCGGGAAGCAGCGCGACCGTGATCCGCCGGTTGGGCCAGGCCGCGCCGGAGTTGACCACCGCCGCTCGGACCCGTTCGCGCGCCTCGACCACCGTGGTGTCGGGCAGCCCGGTGAACGTCAGACCGGGCAGCCCGGCCGACAGGTCGGCCTCGACCTCGACCGCATGACCGGTGACGCCGACCAGCGTGGCCGCGTGGGTCCGGGCGATCGCCACCTAGACCGCCGCCCGCAGGTGCCGGACCTCGGCCGCCCCCTGCCGCCGCCGGACCACGCTCACCACATCGATGCGCACCTCGGCCCAGGGGCCGGGATGCTCCTCCAGCCAGCGAGCCGCCAGCCGGCGCAGCCGCTGCGCCTTGGCGCCGGCCACGGCTTCGGCCGGGTCGCCGTAGGCGAGCGAGGACCGCGTTTTCACCTCGCAGAAGACAAGGGTCGCGCCGTCGCGGGCGACGATGTCCAATTCGCCGTACCGGCAGCGCCAGTTGCGCTCGATGATGCGAAAGCCGGCGTCGGTGAGGAAGCGGGCGGCAACCTGTTCCCCGTACCGCCCCACCGCGTCTTTGGCCCGCATGCCGACGACAGTGCCCGGCCGCGGACCTTCCCAGATCGGCGGAGCCGTGATTGTGGACAGCCCGCGTCGGCGTCCACAGGTCCTTGACGGGCCCTGGGCTCGCTACTCGCTGGGCAGTTCGAGTTCGGGTTTGTCGAGCTCCTCGACGTTGACGTCCTTGAACGTCACCACCCGCACCGTCTTGACGAAGCGGGCCGGACGATACATGTCCCAGACCCAGGCGTCGCGCATGGCGACCTCGAAGTAGACGTCCCCGCCGGTGTTGTGCGCCTGCAGGTCAACCTCGTTGGTCAGGTAGAAGCGCCGGTCGGTCTCGACGACGTAGCTGAACTGACCGACGATGTCCTTGTACTCGCGATAGAGCTGCAGCTCCATCTCGGTCTCGTACTTCTCGAGGTCCTCAGCGGACATGGTCAGCTCCCACGTCCTCGACCTTACCCGCGCCCTCGGGGCCGCCCGTCTCCTCGCGCCAGCCCTCCAGCCCGTCCCGCATCGCCCGCCGGACGTTGACGTACCGGCGCCGGTGCACCGGTGACGGCCCGTGCTCGCCGAGGGCCAGGGCGTGATCGGCGGTCACGTAGCCCTTATGCCGGGCGAAGTCGTACTGCGGCCAGCGCTGGTGCAGCTCGATCATGATGCGGTCGCGGGTGACCTTGGCCAGCACCGAGGCCGCGGCAATGCAGGCCGCCACGGCGTCACCCTTCCACACCGCAGTGGCGGGCGCGGATAGGCCGGAGACCGGGAAGCCGTCGGTGAGGACGTAGGACGGGGCGACGTCGAGCTGACCGACGGCCCGACGCATCCCGGCCAGATTGGCCACGTGCAACCCGTAGGCGTCGATCTCCTCGTGCGAGATGACGACCACCGACCAGCTGGGCGCGCGCCGGACGAGGATGTCGTAATACCGCTCGCGGGCGGCGGCGGTGAGCAGCTTGGAGTCGGTCAGCCCGTCGAGCCGGTTGCGCAGGGCCGGTGACAGGATGCACGCGGCCACGACGAGCGGGCCGGCGCAGGCGCCCCGGCCGGCCTCGTCGGCACCGGCCACCGGGGCGAAGCCGGCCCGGGCCAGTGCGCTCTCATACGCCCACAATCCGCTCCCGGCGTGCAGGGCCGGTCGACTCGGGCGGAACCCGCCGACGGTGGCCCGGGCGGCGAGGGAAGTGGTCATGACGCCGACCGACGTTACGCCCGGCTCCCGGTGACGCGATCGAGGACGCTCACCAGCTCGGCCGGCCAATACCGTTCGGTGGTGGCACGCAGCTCATCGACCCTCCACCAGCGATATTCGACCGTGACCCGGCGCTCGAGGTCGGTCAGCCCGGAGCGGTCGATCTTCGGGACGTGGTCGAGGTGGACCACGAAGTAGAAGTCGGTCTGGTCGTAGCCCTGGCCGTTGAAGACGAACACCGCCCGCTCCACATGGACCGCCGAGCGACCGGCGGCGCCAGCCGGGGCCTCGACGGCGGCCACGATCCCCGTCTCCTCGGCCAGCTCACGCCCGGCCGCCCCGGCGGCGGTCTCCCCCGGCTCGATCCCGCCGCCGGGCGCGATCCAGTGCGTCGTCGCCTCTCCGGGTGACGTCACCGTCTCAATCAGCAGGACCCGGTCGTCGGGGTCGATGACCAGCACGCGTCCGGCCGAGCGGGTGACCGGTCGGGTGAGCGGCGCAACCAGCGCCCGCTCCAGCACCTCGGCGAGGTCGGGTGGGATCAGAACCTCCTCGCTGGCGCGGATCTCCTCGAGCGTCCACCACCGCGCCCCGGCGACCGTCTGTCGTTCCATGTCGGTCAGCGCGACCGGGGCGGAGTGGAAGGCCTCACCGACCCGGGCCGCGAAGATGTGATCCACCTGGTCGTAGGTGACACCCGCCCAGCCCCAAGTGCGGCGCTGGCGATGCACCGGTACCGCCTCGCGGGGCAGCTCGATGCGCAGACCGGTCTCTTCGATCACCTCGCGAGTCGCGGCGTCGGTCAGGGCTTCGCCCCGCTCCACCCCCCCGCCTGGGGTCAGCCAGTGGTGCCAGGCCCCGACTGCAGGGTCGTTACCCGCTTCCTCGATAAGCAGCACGCGGTCGTCGGGATCGATCACGAGCATCCGGGCGCCGACTCTCGGCACCGGCGCTCGGGCGACCGGCTGGCTCACCGCCGACGGTGACGGCCGCGCCACCACAGGGGCGCCACGAACAGCGATCCCGCCACCACCGGAAGGACGCCCGACGCGGTGGCCACGGCCTTCCCGGTGAAGGTGGCCGGTGTGCCCAGGGTGCGCCAACGCGAGTACGGCCAGGCGATGACGAACGCCTTGCCGATCACCGACGACACCGCGACCGTGCTCTGCGTGGGATCGCAGGTGGTTCCCGGCGGCGCCGTACCGGTCTGACCGGATTGGCAGTGGTAGCGGCTGTCCGAGGAGTCGCTGCGATGGTCGCCCATCACCCAGAGCCGACCGGCGGGCACCGTCACCGGACCGAAGCCCATGCGGTCGTCCTGGAACACGTAGGGCTCGCTGAGGGCGCGCCACGGCCCATCCGGGCCGGAGGCGCTGACCTCGACGCGCCCACGGGCGTCGCAGCAGCGCACCGTCTGCCCGCCAGTGGCAATGACCCGCTTCACCAGGTCGTGCTCGTCCGGCGGAACGACGCCGATCAGCTGGCCGAACCACCGCACGGCGCCGGAGATCGGGTTGGTGCTGACGGCGGGCACCGGCTCCTCCCACCCGCCAGGGGCGGAGAAGACGACGACGTCGCCGGGATGCGGATCGCGTAGGTGATAGATCGGCTTGTTGACGAGGATCTTGTCGCCGTTGCACCCCGTGCACCCGTGCAGCGTCTGCTCCATCGAGTCGGACGGGATGTAGAACGGCTGCACGAGGAACGTCTTGACCAGCACGGCGACCACGATGGCCACCAGGGCCAGTACCGGCAGCTCCCACCACTTCGTCGGCGCCGCCGGCCTCTTCACCCGGGCGACCCGGCGGCCAGACCGGGCCGGCGGCTGGCCCGCACCCTCGTCCGGTTCGGGCGGCTCGGCCGGCGCGTCGGTCGCCTCCGCGCGGGTCATGTCCTCAGCCACTGGCCGGCGCTCAGCGCGCGATGGTCTCGCGCTTCTCCTTGATCTTGGCCTTCTTGCCGCGCAGATCCCGCAGGTAGTAGAGCTTGGCCCGCCGCACGTCGCCGCGGGTGACGACCTCGATCTTCTCGATCACCGGGGTGTGGACGGGGAAAGTGCGCTCCACGCCGACGCCGAAGCTGACCTTGCGCACCGTGAACGTCTCGCGCAGCCCACCGCCTTGGCGCCGGATCACGACACCCTGGAACACCTGCACGCGGGAGCGGGAACCCTCGATGACCCGCACGTGCACCTTGAGGGTGTCACCGGGACGGAAGGCCGGGACGTCATCACGCAATGAGTCGGCGTCGAGGGCATCCAGGGTGTTCATCGTGTTCCTCACATCGGGCAGTCGTACGCACGCCGGAGTCGACGCGGGTCGGATCGGATGGGCTACGGCTCCACCGGTCGACGACTGGGCTCTGACCCGCGGACGGGTCGAACGGCCGTGCGCCGCCGGATCGGCAACCACTCCATGGTGCCACACCGCCGCGACGCTTGGCCAAACGAGTGACCGCTCAGGCCGGAGGCCCCAACAGGTCCGGTCGGCGCTCGCGGGTGCGCCGTTCGGCCTCCTCGCGCCGCCACCGGGCGATGGCCTGGTGGTCGCCGGATCGCAGCACGGGCGGCACCTCGAGCCCGCGCCACGACGGCGGCCGGGTGTAGGCCGGGCCCTCCAGCCGCCCGTCGCTGAAGGAGTCCTGGGTGGCTGATTCGGCGTTACCCAGCACGCCGGGCCGCAGCCGCACGACCGCCTCGACGATGGCCAGCACCGCCACCTCTCCCCCGGCCAGGACGTAGTCACCGAGGCTGATCTCGACCACCGGCATCCGGCGGGCCGCGTCCTCGGCGACCCGGGCGTCGATACCCTCGTAGCGTCCACAGCCGAACAGCAGCCACGGCCGCCCGGCCAGGTCGGCGGCGAGGGCCTGGGTGAACCGGCGCCCGGTCGGCGTCGGCAGTACGAGCAGCGGCGGCTCGACGCCGTTCGGTACCAGCTCGTCGAGGGCGCGCCCCCACGGCTCGGGTCGCATGATCATCCCGGGACCGCCGCCGTACGGCTGGTCGTCCACGGTGCGGTGCGCGTCGTCGGTCCAGCGCCGCAGATCGTGGACGCGCAGCGCGACCCGGCCCCGGCCGATCGCCCGCCCGACCAGCGACTGCCGCAGCGGCGCCAGGTACTCCGGGAAGATGGTGACAACGTCGAGGTTGAGCTCGGCGCCGGACGGACTGGTCTCGGCCGCGGGGTTCACAGCTCGAACAGCCCCTCGGGAGCGTCGACGACGAGGAAGCCTTCGGCGAGGTCGACGGTAGGCACGATGGCCCGCACGAACGGCACCAGATGCTCGCGGCCGTCCTGCTCGACGGCCAGCAGGTCCCCGGCCGGCCCGTGCACGACGTCGCGCACCGCGCCGATGACCGCACCGTCACGGTCACGAACCACCAGGCCCACCAGATCCGTGTCGTAGAACTGGTCGGGATCATCGATCACCGGGCGGACCGTGGCCGGCAGCAGTAGACGGGTCCCGCGCAGCGCCTCGGCCGCGCCGCGGTCGGTGAGCTCGGCGAAGGCGACGACCCACCGTCCGGACTGGGCTCGCGCGGTGGTCACGGTCAGCTCGGGCGCCGCCGTGGCCCGCTCCCGTTCGCCCGGCTTGGGTTGGGTCGTGAACACCGTCCCGGGAGCGAACCGCTGCTGCGGATCGTCGGTCCAGGGTTGGACCGCGACCTCGCCGCGCAACCCATGGGCCTTACCTATCAGGCCGACCGTCACCAGCTGGTCGCGGCCGGCCGATCCGGACACATCCGGCGGGCCGGTGTCGCTATCCGGCGGGCCGGTGTCGCTATCCGCCGGGCCGGTGGGCAGCACGCTCAGTCGCGGTCGACGTCCACGACGTCGACGCGGATGCCCTTGCCGCCGACCCCGTGGATGACCTTGCGCAGAGCCTGGGCCGTGCGACCACCGCGGCCGATCACCCGGCCGAGGTCCTCGGGATGGACGCGCACCTCGAGCCGCCGGCCGCGGCGGTTGTCGACCAGCTCGACCGAGACGTCGTCGGGGTGGTCGACGATGCCGCGCACGAGGTGCTCCAGGGCCTCCTCCAGCACGGTCAGCTGTCCGCGCCGGCGCCCGGCGCCGCCGAGGCGCCCGCGCTCGATGCGTCCGGACTCGATGCGTCCGGCCTCGATGCGTCCGCGGCCGGAGCATCAGCGGCCTTCTTGGCCGCCCGCTTGCGCGGCGTCGTGGCCTCGACTGCCGGCTCCCCGTCGGAGTCGGCGAGGGCGGCGTCGTACATCGCCCGCCGCTCGGCCTTGGGCGCGGCGACCTTCATCGGGGCCGGGGCTGGTTCGCCGCGGAACTTCTGCCAGTCGCCGGTCACCTTGAAGATGGCGGTCACGGCTTCGGTCGGCTGGGCGCCGACGCCGAGCCAGTAGGCGGCGCGGTCGGCGTCCACGCGGATCACCG
>JALZBL010000364.1 GCA_030947395.1 Actinomycetota bacterium
GGCGAAGAATACCTACCTCGTCTTCTCCTCCGACAACGGCTACCACATGGGGGAGCACCGGCTGCGACCCGGCAAGCAGACCGCTTTCGACACCGATATCAACGTGCCGCTGATGGTGACCGGACCGGGGGTCCCCGCCGGGCGCACAATCACGGCGCTGACCTCGGGCATCGACCTCGCACCGACCTTCGAGGCGATCGGTGGCGCGAGCGTCCCGACCACGGTCGATGGGACCGGATTGCTGTCTCTCTGGCACGGCCAGCAATCTGGCGACTGGCAGCAGGGCATTCTGGTGGAGCACCACGGCCCCGACCGCACCGCGCGAGACCCCGACCAGCCCGGCCGGGCCAGCGGCGACCCGCCGAGCTACGAGGCACTCCGCACGGCGACGGCGCTGTACGTGCGCTACACCGACGGGCAGCGCGAGTACTACGACACCAACGCCGATCCGGCCGAGCTGCACAACCTGGCTGCCACCGCTGCGCCGGCGCGGCTGGCGGCACTCGAGCACGCACTGTCCGCATTGGAGCGCTGCCACCGCGCGGCCGCCTGCCAGCGAGCGGCCCGACTGGCGGGCTGAGGGCCCGCCGCGCCGGTCACAGCCGGCGGTACATGACGTGCAGCCCGACGTACCCATGCGTCGGGTGCCGGAATGCTTCGGGCACCGTGCCGATGATCTGGAAGCCCAGCGAGAGCCAGAGCGCGACGGCCGGCGTGTTGGTCTCCACCACGGCGTTGAACTGCATCGCGCGATAGCCCGCCGCGCGGGCCCAGCCCAGCGCGTGCTCGCCCAAGGCACGGCCAACGCCCTGGCCGGCGTGCGCCGGGTCGACCATGAAGCTGGCGCTCGCGACGTGCCCGCCCGGCCCCGTCTGGTTGGGGTTCAGCTTGGCCGTGCCGAGCACGGTGCCGGCGGGGTCGAGCGCGACCACCGAGTGCCCCGGCGGCGGCAGCAACCACATGGCGCGGGCCTGCTCCGAGCCGATCGCCGGGTCATAGGCGTACGTCTCGCCGGCGGTCACGATTTCGCGGAAGAACGGCCAGATCGCCGGCCAGTCGCCGGCGGTCGCCTCGCGGATCAGCACGATGCCAGGCTAGATCGCGAGTCGGCGCACGACCGGGTGTAGGCGCGGCTGGCCGACCGACTCCTGGACGCATCTCGCGAACGCCCACTGCCGCAGCCGCTCCGCGTCGAGGTCGAGCAGACCAGCCATCCGCTCGACGAAGGCGATCGGATCCGCCGCCAGCCGGTCGGGGAAGTTGAGCATGTGCTGTAGCGGGTCGTAGGTCGGATCGCCGACGTATGGCTTCGGATCGATGACCAGCCACGGCTCGCGGGTGGCGGCAAGGACGTTGTCGGGATGCAGGTCGGTGCACAGCAGGACCGAGCACGGCGCGCTGTCGGGCAGGCTGCGAAACGCAGCGATGCCGTTCCGGGCCAGTCCCGGGTCGAGGCGGCGGGCCGGGTCCGCGGCCGCGTACTTGGCCTCGAACTCGTCGGCCCACCAGTAGCACATGCTCGCCAGCGTGCGGAAGGGATGCCCGGCCGGCGGGTCGATCCACAGCCGGCGCAGCAGACCGGCGACGACCGCGTCTTGCTCGGCCGGCGATCGGTGGCCCGAGAGGGCGGTGCCCGGCCGGCACGCTTCGAGCAGGAGGGCAGTCGTCTCCCCGACCGTCGTGGCGTTGACGAGCCGCACCGTCCCGGCACCGTCCCAGGCCCGCAGCCCATCGGCCTCATCCCTGGCCTCGTCGTGCGGCCAGCCGAGCTTGATCACCACATGATCGCCGGCGGCGGTGCGGGCCGGCGCCACCCAGGAGACGGTCCCACCGGGCTGGAAGGGCCGGCCGACGTCGAGCGACCAGCGAAGCGCGAGGTCGTCGATGAGGCGCGGCAGCGAGTCCGCCCACGCCCGTAACGCGGGCGCGGCATGCGCGACCGTCTCGGCGAGATTCCGCGGCAACTCGACAGTGACCATGTCGTGCCAGGATGCCGGGTCATGACGGTCGGCATGGCCATGCGCACCGACCGATCGCAAACCAGGAGGGATCACCCGTGTCACAGCAGTCAGCGGCCGGCCGCCCCGCCCGGCCAGCGGGCCGAAGCCGCTGGACGTCCTTCGTCGCCGATGACCGTCCCGACGGCAAACCCGTACGCGGACTGCAAGAGCAGACCAATCCGCGCCACTGGTTGCGCGTCGAGCACGACGCGAGCACGCTCTTGATCCATCTCAGCGACGAAGACGGTGGCGGCTGGACGACCGTCGCCATCGATCGGGCGACCCGGCAGTGGGCCGTCGCGCAGGAGGCTCGACAGGCGGAGACGGCCCGTGGAGCATACGACGTCCTCTACGGGCAATAGCCCCGTCAAGCGGGCCCGGTGGTGTGGCTACACCACCGGGCCGTCAGCGTGCGGGAGTGTCTACTGCTCGCTGGCACCGCCCTCGTGCTGGACGTCACCGGCGGGGTCCGCGTGGCCGCCGGGGCCGTCGCTGGGCGCCTCGGTCTCGGTCGAGCTCTCCGAGCCCTCACCGGCCGTCGCGGACGAGGCCTTGCTGACGGCG
>JALZBL010000365.1 GCA_030947395.1 Actinomycetota bacterium
GCTCAGTCCGGTGCCATAGGCCCGCACAATGATGACGGCCTGCCCGGAGAGCAGGTACGCGCGCAAGTCGCGTTGCCACTTCAGGTTCGCGGCTCGCGGTACTGAGGAGCCATTGGGTCGACGTGGCGGGCCTCGCGGCGAGGGTGTAGCGCATCACCTCACGCTACGGTCCGCGCCGGTGGGCCAACCTTCGGCCGGCGCACTACCGCCGCCGCTGAACCGAGCACCCACGGCGGCCGATTGAGGACTCATCACCGGTTGCCGCCGCGAACCTCGGCGACCACCGGGCGGTGGTCACTGGCGCGCCGAACGTCCTCGCCGTCGGGCGTGGTGCAGGACAGCACCTCCACCTCCGGCGAGGTGAAGATCGCGTCAATGCGCCGCGTCGGCTCCAGCGGCGTGGAGGTCAGTCCGTCACCTCGGCCGGCCACGGCAAAGGCGTCTGACCAGCGGGCGGTGAGCAGGTTCCAGGACCGAGAGTCGGGTTGGTCGTTGATGTCGCCGGCAACCACGAGCGGCGTCGCCGGTGGAACGAACGCTTCGACGGCGCTCTCCAGCTCGCGGATATGGCGGAGCCGGGGCGCCTCGACGCCGTCCAGGTGGGTGCCGGCCACCGCAAGAAGCGCGGTCCCGCGGCGAAGCTGGACGAAGGCCGCGCCCCGCTGGTGCAGCCCGCGGTCCTTGCTCAGCAGGACGCTCCCAGTCCGGATGACCTCGACCGAGCCCCGCGCGAGCAGGAGATTTGCCGCTGCCGAGCGCCCGCCACCAACGATCGACAGTCCGGCCGCCCGGGCCAGGCGTCGGCCGGTGCGCCGCCAGAACAGGAACCGCGGCGCCTCCTGGATGCACACCACGTCCGGGTCGATGGCGCGCAGCACTCGGGCGACCGCGTCCCGGTCATCGCGCAACGCCCGGATGTTGTACGTCGCCACCCGCCAGACGTCCGAACCCGCCTCGGTCATGCGCGACGTCGTCGGCCATGATCGGTTTCGCCGGCCCGGCGGGGCGTCACGGCACCTCGCCGGCCTGGAGATCACTGACGCAATCGGGCTCCGGCGGCCCCAACCTCTGGGTCGGGGCGAACCTCGCGGTGAGCTCGAACGTCTGCGCGTTCGGAACGTAGATGTCGACCCACTGCGCGGCGTTGATGAGGCAGGCCCTGATCGGTAACCCGGTGCTCGGATCGATGGCGACGAGGTAGGGCGACCACCGCATTCGGGTGTGTACCGTCCTGGCCGCCGTGGTCGCCAAGGTGACACCGCCGCCGCTGACATCCAGAACCTGAGCGCCGGTGGCCAGGGGCGTCGCCCCGATGACCCGGTACAGGCGCCACTGCGGGTTAGACCAGCGCAGCGCCAGATACGGCAGGCCGGCGTCGACGAGGCGCCCCTCGGCGATCGAGGCGTAATCGAGCTTGGCCGCCGGAAGCGCCACCCACCCGACGGCCAATTCGTGAAGCCACGCCGAATAGCTGGCCGCGTCGAGTTGGGCGTCATCGTAGAAGATCGGGTTGTTGGCGTGGTCGGCTTGGCGGTCCCAACCGCGAGCGAGCGAACTGGCCCACAGGTAGACCGAGGCCCAGTGGTTGGCGGTATCGACCACTTCGACCCGCTCACCTTTCGCGGCCGGCCCCGCGGCGGCGGCGGCTTTGGCCAACTCCGCGGTGAGCGGGCGGTAGAAGGAGGGCTGCGACGATTCGGCGTGGGCTGAGGCGAGCTGGCCGGTGAGGTCGGCCATCGGCCAGGACACCAGCAACGCGGCGGCGGCCGCCAGTAGCGGGCGTGGTAACCGCCCGCAGGCCACCGCGACCGGCACGGCGCAAACCCAGGCCAAGCGGCCGACGTTGGTTCCTACCGCACTCGGCACCACCAGGAACAGCGGCACCGACAAGGCGACCACCGCCGCCGCTGACCGTACGGTCCGCGCCGGACAGGCCAGCGCGACTCCGACGCAACACAGTAGGCCCGGTATGGCGTTCCAGAGCCCGAAGGGCATCGTTCCGGTCCCCGGGAAGAAGACGAGCATGACGGCACCGGTCACCAGCAACACGCTGGCACTCGTCGCGGCGGCCCGGCGATAGTCGGGTTGGGTGAGGATCACCGCGACGAGCACCATGCCGAGAAAGAGGCCGGCCAACGGGCTGGCGAAGTACGCCCCTACGGCCAGCAGCACCGCCGGGCCGTTGCGCCGGGCGCGCAACGCGACCAGCGCCCAGGCCGCGGCGGCGAAGCCGACGGTGAAGGTGACTCGACCGTCGAGCAGGTTGGCGGTGATCATGACGGCGAACGCGAGCGCCCCGGCGCGGGGCCGGAGGGTG
The DNA here is from genome assembly GCA_030947395.1 of Actinomycetota bacterium. Taxonomy (GTDB): domain Bacteria; phylum Actinomycetota; class Actinomycetes; order Mycobacteriales; family Jatrophihabitantaceae; genus JALZBL01. The sequence goes on from JALZBL010000365.1 coordinate 2,318, forward strand.
TCCCGGACCAGCAACGACGTAGCGACGGTCGCCGCCATGGCCGAAACCACGCCGGTCGTCCGGACGCCGAACATCGCCATCGACTGGGGCACGAGCAAGCTGTAGTCGGGCAGGCTGAGGCCGCCGAACCAGCCGGTCCACCAGGACGTCAGTCCGCCCGTTCTGATCATGTCGGCTCGGGCGACCTGCGCGGCGAGGTCCGGCACGAGCGGTGTCCAGCGCAGGTACACGGCGCAGAGCAGC
>JALZBL010000366.1 GCA_030947395.1 Actinomycetota bacterium
CCACTCGCTGGGGTACGCGCCCGCGGCCGACGCCTGGGCCGGCGCGGAGGGCGGCGGACTGCGGGTCCTCACACCGAGCCGGGCGCTGGCCTGGTTCAGCTTCCCGACCGACGCCACCCGGTTCCGCTTCCCGGACTGACCACGCCTGAAGGCGTCGAACCGTCGGAGGGTGGCGGACTCAGGCCAGGCGCGCGGCGATGGAGGGCATGCGGCGCAGAAGGTCCGCCAGCGCGGCCCGGGACCGCCCCGGCTCGCCGGCGGATATCAGGTTCGCCATTCCCTGGTCACCCGCCGCGGCCGCCGGAGGTATCCCGTCCAGCATCACTTCGATCCGCGACGGAACGGCCTGCAGGATATCGATGGCGGCGATCGATCCGTAGCCGGCGGCGATGCGCTGGAGCCGGCGCGCGGCGAGTGCGGCGCCGACGTCACGCCAGAGCGGCACGCAGTTCCAGGCGATGAACGCCAGCTCCAACAGCGGAGTGGACGGACCGGCGAAGTCCCAGTCGAAGACGCCGACCAGCGCGTCGCCGTCGAAGCACACGTTGTACGGCGCGAGGTCGTTGTGCGCGACGAGTGTGGTCACGCCGACGTCGAAGAAGCGCCACGGTCCCGGGTGCCGGAAGCCGGCGACCGCGGCATGGAACGACCTCGTCCAGGCCAGCAGCGAATCCAGCTGAGGTTCGGTCAGGGTCTCAGTATCGATGTCGACGAGGTGGCCGGGCAGGTAACTGAGCACCTCTCGCCCGCGCTCGTCGTAGCCGAGGACCGCGGGAACGTGGTCCAGCCGCGGCCCGAGGTACTCCAGCAGGGCGTGCACGGCCGGCGTCCACGGCCCGGGCGTGCGCCGGACGGTGTCGCCCACCCGCCACGCCCCGCCGACGTTGCCGCCCGGGAGTCGCTCGCCGTCCTCGCCGATGCCCATCTCCGCCCGCCGCGCGGCGTCGCGTCAAGGTCCGGCTCAGGAAGCGCCGTTGCGGCGCCCGATCCGGCCGAGCCAGGCCACCGGGTCGTACTTGCGGTCGACCACGCGCTCCTTCATCGGGATGAGCGCGTTGTCGGTGATCTTGATGTGCTCCGGGCAGACGTCGCCGCAGCACTTGGTGATGTTGCAGTAGCCGAGGCCATGCTCGTCCTGGGCCTGGTTCTTGCGGTCGATCGTGTCCAGCGGGTGCATGTCCAGCTCGGCGATGCGCATCAGGTACCGCGGCCCGGCGAACGCGGCCTTGTTCTCCTCGTGGTCGCGCACCACGTGGCAGGTGTTCTGGCACAGGAAGCACTCGATGCACTTGCGGAACTCCTGCGAGCGTTCTACGTCCACCTGCTGCATCCGGTAGTCGCCGGGCGCAAGCTCGACCGGCGGGGCGAAGGAGGGGATCTCGCGGGCCTTGGCGTAGTTGAAGGAGACGTCGGTGACGAGATCGCGGATCACCGGGAACGTGCGCATCGGGGTGACGGTGATCGTTTCTCCCTCGGTGAACGTCGACATGCGGGTCATGCACAGCAGCCGGGGCCGGCCGTTGACCTCGGCGCTGCACGAGCCGCACTTGCCGGCCTTGCAGTTCCAGCGCACGGCCAGATCGCCGGCCTGGGTCGCCTGTAACCGGTGGATGACGTCGAGCACCACCTCGCCGTCGTTGACCTCGACGGTGTAGTCGACGAGATCACCGGCCTCGGCGTCGCCCCGCCAGACCCGAAACCGCGCGTCGTAGCTCATGTCGGCGTTCCTTCCTCGTCGATCGAGCCCGTTTCGCACCCGGTGCGAGGGTCGAACTTGCTTAACCGAGGTGTCACTGCGGGGTCCCACCGGTCGGTGCGGGGAGTTCGTCCTCGGCGAGGTACTTCTGCAACTCCTCGCGCTGGAACAGCTGCATGAGGTCACTGCGCATCGGCGTCATCATCTGTTCGACGACGTCGATCGAGTCCTGCTCGCCGTCCGCGGAGGCCGAGCAGACGAGGTTCACCTTGCGCCACTTGGCGTCCATCGCCGGGAAGTCCTCGCGGGTGTGGCCGCCGCGACTCTCCTGCCGCAGCAGCGCGGCCCGGGCCACGCACTCGCTCACGGCCAGCATGTTGCGCAGGTCCAGGGCGAGGTGCCAACCGGGGTTGAACTGCCGGTGGCCCTCGACGGAGACGGTATGGGCGCGTTGCTTGAGGTCGTCCAGGGTCTTTAGCGCCTGCTCGATCTCGGATTCGCGTCGGATGATGCCGACCAGGTCGTTCATCGTCTGCTGCAGCTCCTGGTGCAGCGCGTAGGGGTTCTCGCCCTGGTCGTGACCGAACGGGGCCAGCGCCTCGGCCGAGGCGGACTCGACCTGGGCCGCGGTGACCGCGGGTCGCCGCTCGCCCAGCCCCCGGACGTACTCGGCGGCACCGAGGCCGGCCCGGCGGCCGAAGACCAGCAGATCCGACAGCGAGTTTCCGCCGAGGCGGTTCGAGCCGTGCATTCCGCCGGCCACCTCGCCGGCGGCGAACAGGCCAGGCACCCGGGCCGCGGCCGCGGTGTCGGGGTCGACCTCCACACCGCCCATCACGTAGTGGCAGGTCGGGCCCACCTC
>JALZBL010000084.1 GCA_030947395.1 Actinomycetota bacterium
GATGTCTCGGGGGGCACTGACGGTCCTAGCCGGCTGGTCCGGCTGGTCCCGTCATACCGATCGCAGTCAGCAACCGGTTGACCGAGCTGTCGATGCCGTACCGGTCACAGAGCCGCACCAACCGATCGGGCTCGTTGACCGTCGTCGGCAGCGCGTCGGCGATCGGGTCGAGGGGGGCGTCGGTTCGCACCCGTACCACGCCGGGCGCCCGGGACAGGTAGTCCGCCGCCGCCAGAATGCGTCCGCGCGCCCCGGACGGGAAGCCGTCCTCGGATTCCTGGGCCGCGGTCAGCATCGCTTCCACCGCGCCGAAGCGGCGCACCAGCACGGCGGCCGTCTTGTCGCCCACGCCGGGTACCCCCGGCAGGCCGTCGCTCGGGTCGCCGCGTAGGGCGGCGAAGTCGGCGTAGTTGGCCGCCGGGATCCCGTAGCGCTCGAGCACCTCGGCCGGGCCGAAGTCCTGCAGTTTCGACACGCCCCGTCCGACGTAGAGCAGGTGGACCCGGTCGGTGACGGTCGAGAACAGGTCGCGATCGCCGCTGACGATCTCCACCACGTCATCGTCGCCGGCGGCCAGGGTGGCCAGCACGTCGTCGGCCTCGAACCCGCGCGCCCCGGCGCGGGCCAGCCCGATCGCGTCCAGGACCTCGAACAGCACCGGGATCTGCGGCACCAGCTCGGCCGGCACGATCTCGTCATCACCGGAGGCCACCCGGTGCGCCTTGTACGACGGCAGCAGGTCCACCCGGAATTGAGGGCGCCAGGAGACGTCCTGACAGGAGACCAGGCGGGTCGGGCGGCGCCGGGTGATTAGCGTCGCGGTCATGTCCAGGTAGCCGCGGACCGCGTTGATCGGCGACCCGTCGGGAGCGGTGACCGACGTCGGTATCCCGTGGAACGCCCGGAAGTAGAGGCCGGCCGCGTCGAGCAGCATCAGGGTCATCGGGGCTGACGATAGCCTGACCCGATGCTGACCGTCCTCGGTGAAGCCTTGATCGACCTGGTGCGTGACCCGGACGGCCGCTTCACCGCGCACCCCGGCGGCAGCCCCCTGAATGTGGCCGTGGGACTGTCCCGGCTCGGCCACCGCACCCAGTTCATGGCCCGGCTGTCCACTGACGCGTTCGGTCGCCAGCTGTACGGCCACGCCGAGGTGAACGGCGTGCTGCTCGACGCCGCGCCCCGCGTCACCGAGGCCACCACCCTGGCCGTCGTCACCCTCGACGAGGATGGCCGGGCCGAATACGACTTCTACGTCGAGGGCACCGCGGACTGGCAATGGACCGAGTCCGAGCTGCGGGCCGTGCCAGATGGGACGACGACCCTGCACACCGGCTCGCTGGCCTCGTGGACGCCGCCCGGCGCGCCGCGCGTCGCCGGGCTGACCGCCGGACTGCGGGCCGGCGGCGACGTCCTGCTCACCTATGACCCCAACGTCCGGCCGCTGTTGTTGCCCGCCCGCGCGGGCGCGCGGGCGACGATCGAGGCCAACGTGGGTACCGCGCACGTGGTGAAGACGAGCGAGGAGGACCTGGCCCACCTGTACCCCGGTGAGACCCGGGATGCAGTGACCGGCCGCTGGCTCGCCCTTGGCGCGTCCCTGATCGTGGTGACCCGCGGCGGGGACGGCGTGATCGCCAGCAACCCGGCGGCGCGGGTCGACCGTCCGGCGGTGCCGATCCACCTGGTCGACACGATCGGCGCGGGCGACGCCTTCATGGCCGGCCTGATCGGCGCGCTGACCGACCGCGGGCACGGCACCGCGGCGGCGATTGCCGGGCTCGGCGCCGACGACCTGGCAGATCTGGTCGCCGAAGCCGCTCTGGTGGCCGCACTGGCCTGTGAGCGGGCCGGAGCCGACCCGCCCACCCGGGCCGAGGTCGAAGCCGCCCGCTCGCGATCCGTCGCCTCGGCCTGAGGCGGCCAGCCACTCAGGGTGCCGGGTCAGGACGTGGCGTGTACACCGACCGGCTCGGGTCGGTGGAGCCGCGTACGACGAGTTCGGTGGGAAGCACGGTGGCGGCCGCGATCGCCGCGCCGCCATCGAGGCCGGCCAGCACCGCCTCGACGAGGGCCCGGCCCTCGGCCATCACGGGCTGACGAATAGTCGACAAGTCGAGCAGCTCGGCACAGTCGTGGTCGTCGAAGCCGATCACCGCGATGTCGCCCGGCACCTCACGCCCTGATCGGCGGATGGCCCTGATCGCCCCATAGGCCATCTCGTCGGATTCGGCGAACACCGCGGTCGGCGGCTCCGCGCGTTCGAGCAGGCGACGCATGGCTTCCTCGCCGCCGGCGACGGTGAAGTACCCCAAGGTCTCCAGGGCCGGATCGACGTCGAGGTCGCCAGAGCGCAACGCGTTGAGGTAGCCGTTGCGGCGGTAGAGCGGCGGGGTGAACCGCATCGGATCGTCGGTGTCCCCGCCGATGAGGCCGATGCGGTGGTGGCCGAGCTCGATGAGGTGCCGCACCGCGGTCTCCGCGCCGGCGACGTCGTCGATGCGAACCGAGTGGAACTCGGCCATCTCGATGCCGATGACGCCGACCGGCACTCCCAGGCTGCGCAACGCCTCGGTCTCGGCTTCGGCCAGCGGCAGGCTGACCACGATCACCGCGTCGACGCGCTTGCGCACCGGCAGGACCTCGAAGAAGCGCTGCCGCCCGGCGGCGTCGCGCAGGTTGTAGAGGAGCAGGTCATAGCCGGCGGTGCCAAGACGTTCCTCGACGGCGCCGAGGATCGCCCCGAAGAACCACCGGTTGACGAAGGGCACCACCACGGCCACGGTCGTCGTGCGCCCGCTGGCCAACCGGGCCGCGAAGGGCGACGCCACGTAGTCCAGCGCACGGGCGGCCTCGAGCACGCGGTCGCGGGTACCAGGTGCGACCTCGGGCAGTCCGCGCAGCGACCGGGAGACGGTGGCGATCGACACGCCGGCCAGCTTCGCGACGTCCTCGATGCTGGCCACCGGTCCGTTCCCGTCGCTCATGCTTGAAGGTTCCTCCTCGCGCGGGAGGCGCCCGCCAGCCGGACCGCATCGTCGCGTCGCGGTGACGCTATTGCACTCGCTAAGCGCTTACAACAACCTCGGGCGGCCGGGTCGAGCCCGCGCGGTGGTGCGGCACAATCGGGCAGGTGATCACCGTGCTGCATCGCGGCCGCATCTACACGCCGGCCGGACCGCGGATCACCGCCATGCTGGTCGACGGGCCGACCGTGGCCTGGCTGGGTGACGAGAACGCGGTCGGTGCTCACCTCGACGCCGCCGACGCGGTGGTCGATCTGGACGGTGCTCTGGTCACGCCGGCGTTCGTCGATGCCCACGTGCACCTCACGGCGACCGGTCTGGCTCGTACCGGCCTGGACCTGAGCACGAGCCGGTCCGCAATCGACATCCTCGACGCCGTGGCGGTCCATGGCGCGCGCAGTGACGCCGCGGTGGTGCTCGGATCCGGCTGGGACGAATCCGGCTGGGCTCACGCCGCACTTCCGAGCGCCGACGAGCTGCAACGCGCCGGCGGTGGGCTCACGGTGTACCTCGCCCGCGTCGACGCCCATTCGGCGCTGGTCAGCGCGGACCTGGCGGGGGCGACGGCCGGCCGGGCCGGCTACTCGGCCGACGGGTGGTTGCGCGGCGATGCCCACGACACCGCCCGGCGGGCCGCGCTGGGGCGCCTGGGTGAGACCGACCGCCGACGGGCCCAGCGCGAGGCGGTGGCCCACGCGGCGTCGTTGGGCATCGGATCGGTGCACGAGATGGCCGGACCGTCGATCTCCAGCCTGGCCGACCTGGCTGACCTGCTGGGTCCGGACGAGGAGCGGGCGCCGCTGGAGATCGTCGGATACTGGGGCGAGCTGGGCGGCGCGGCGGCGGCCGTGGAAGTCGGCGCAGCTGGCGCGGCCGGGGACCTGTTCTGCGACGGCGCCATCGGCTCGCACACCGCGGCGGTGCACGAGCCCTACACCGACCGCCCGGACCTCCACCCACCGGTGCGGTACTCGGCGGAGGAGATGGGCCACCACATCGCCGACTGCACGAGATCCGGGATCCAGGCGGGATTCCACGCGATCGGCGACGCCGCGGTCGACGCCGTGCTCGACGCGATGGACCGCGCGGGCGCGCAGTGCGGCGACGCAGCGGTACGCGGCGCCGGGCATCGCCTGGAACACGTGGAGATGGTGCGCGCGGTCGATCGTTTCGCTGCCGCCGGACTGATCGCGTCGATGCAACCGGCCTTCGATGCGGCCTGGGGTGGCGGCGACGGCCTCTACCAGCGACGGCTGGGCCCGGTCCGCGCGGCGGCGATGAACGACTTCGGCGCCCTGCTCTCGGCCGGCGTTGCGCTGGCGTTCGGGTCGGATTCCCCGGTGACCGCATTCGCACCGTGGGAAGGCGTCCGGGCGGCGGCCCATCCGCACCGGCCGGAGTCGGCGATCAGTGTTCGGGCCGCGTATGCCGCCCACACCCGTGGCGGTTGGCGGGCCGCCCGGCGTGACGGCGACGGCTCCGGGGTGCTGGCCGTCGGGCACCCGGCGACCTACGCCGTCTGGTCCGGCGGCGAGCTGCGCGTCGATGCGCCGGACGAGCGCATCGCCCGCTGGTCGACCGACCCGCACGCCACCCTGGCCGGCCTGCCCGACCTGTCGTCGGGTTCGCCCGCGCCCCGGTGCCTGGGTACGGTCGTGCGCGGCCGGGCCGCCTACGACGCCGGCGACCGGCGACCGGTGACCGGTGACCGGTGACCGATGAGCATCGGCGTCCATGTGCCACCTACTACGAGTGCGGCGGACGGACCTACCGGCCGCCCTGACGAGCGGTCCAACCGGCTGCGGCGGCAGCGGTGATACTGGCGGGGTGAGGACACCTGTCCAGGCGCCGCGGATTCCCACTCGTTGGGCGGCTGGTCTGGTCGTCGTCGCCGGGCTGGCCGGTGTTGTGGCGTTCCCGCGTCCCGGCATCTGGCCGCTGGCCGCGGTCAGCGTCGCGCTGTTCTCGGTTGCCGTCCACGGGCGTGGGGCGTGCGCGGGGGCGTGGCTCGGCTACCTCTACGGGTGGGCGTTCTTCGGCCCGCTGCTGACCTGGACCGGCACGTTCGTCGGCCCGGTGTGGTTGCTCCTGCCCTTCGCCGAAGCCGGCGCGTTCGCCCTCCTCGGCGCGGCCCTGCCGTCCCTGCAGCGCCTTCCGGCGGCGCCGATCTGGGTGGGCGCCGCGTGGGTGGGGGAGGAGGCCCTGCGCGACCGGTTTCCGTTCGGCGGCTTTCCCTGGGGTCGCTGGGCCTTCAGTCAGGCCGAGTCACCACTGCGCTGGTTCGCCGCACTCGGGGGGGCCCCGCTCGTCACCTTCGCGGTAGCCCTGGCCGGTGCTCTACTGGTCGTGGCTGCACCCGCGCTCGTCGCCCAGCGCTGGTGGGCGGCGGCCCTCGCGTCCGCCGCGGCGCTGCTGGTCCCGCTCATCGGTTGGACGGCCCAGTTCCCGTTGCGCGCCGGCCCCGCGCCGCGGACCGAGGTCATCGCACTCATCCAGGGCGATGTCCCCGACCGTGGCCTGGAGTTCAACGCCCGCCGCCGCCAGGTGCTGGACAACCACGTCGCCCGGACCCTCGATCTCGCCGCGGCGGTCAAGGCCGGTCGGACGCCCGCGCCCAGCCTCGTGGTGTGGCCCGAGAACGCCGCCGACATCGACCCGCTCGACAACGCCGACGCCCGCGCGCAGGTCGAGCGGGCGGTGCGAACAGTCGGCGCGCCGATCCTCGTCGGCGCCATCCTCGACGGACCGGGCGACGCCCACGTGCGCAACGTCGGCATCATGTGGTCGCCCACGACCGGACCGGGCGCCCAGTACGTCAAGCGACACCCGGTGCCATTTGGTGAATACCTGCCCTGGCGAGCGATTGCCACGGCCATCACCGCCAAAGCGGCCCTCATCGGGCGAGACATGGTGGCCGGCTCGGGCAACGGCGTGGTCTCCGGAGGCCCGGCGCCGATCGGCGACGTCATCTGCTTCGAGGTCGCCTACGACGGACTGGTCCGATCCTCGGTGGCGGCCGGGGCGCAACTGCTGGTGGTGCAGACCAACAACGCCACGTTCGGCCACAGTGCCGAGACCTACCAGCAACTGGCGATGACCAAGTTGCGCGCGGTCGAGCACGGCCGCACGGTGATCCAGGTGGCCACCAGCGGCACCAGCGCGATGGTGGGCCCGGACGGACGGGTGATCGCCCGCTCGGGTGCGCTCTTCACGCCGGCGGTCATCGTGCGACGGCTGGGTCTGTACACCGCCCAGACCCCGGCCACGCGGATCGGCGCCTGGCCGGAATGGACGCTCACCGTGGTGGCGCTGCTCGCCCTGGGCTGGGCCGTAGGATCCCGTCGGGCCGCACCGCGGCACCCAACCGGGCCGGCGTCCAACGCAGGACTCCCGGCGGCGGGCACCGACGACACCGTGGAGATGGTCCAGGCATGACGGCCGGTCGAAGCGGCGGAACCGAGCGCGTCCTGGTCGTGATCCCGACCTACAACGAGCGGGACAATCTCGAGATCGTTCTCGACCGGCTGTTCGCGGCCAATCCTGAGGTGCACGCGCTCGTGGTCGACGACGCCAGCCCCGACGGCACCGGCGAGCTAGCCGACCAGCTGGTGGGCACAGACCCCCGCCTGAACGTCCTGCATCGCTGCGAAAAGACCGGCCTCGGGGCCGCGTACATCGCCGGCTTCGGGTGGGCGCTGGAGCGGGACTTCACCGTCATGGTCGAGATGGACGCCGACGGCTCTCACGCGCCGGAACAATTGCCGGGCCTGCTCGCTGCGCTCGCCGACGCCGACCTGGTGCTCGGCTCGCGCTGGGTACCCGGGGGAGCGGTGCGCAACTGGCCGGCGCGTCGCAAGCTGCTGTCCCGCGGCGCCAACGCGTACACCCAGCTTGCCCTCGGGCTGCGCCTGCGCGACGCGACCGGCGGGTACCGCGCCTACCGCCGCACCGTGCTGGAAAAGCTCGATCTGGACGGTGTCGCCTCCCAGGGCTACTGCTTTCAGATCGACCTGGCCTGGCGCACGGTGCAGGCGGGCTTTCGGGTGGTGGAGGTGCCGATCACCTTCGCCGACCGGGAGCGCGGGCAGAGCAAGATGAGCGGCGACATCGTGCGCGAGGCGCTGACGATGGTGACCGGCTGGGGGTTGTCGCAGCGGCGCAGACAGCTCAGCG
>JALZBL010000085.1 GCA_030947395.1 Actinomycetota bacterium
CTTTCGTCAGTAGATCGAGCGCGACCTGTCGTCCCGCCGGATGCTTGAGGTCAACGGCGATCGAGCGACGCCCCCGCCGGACGACATCGCGTTCCGGAGCCCCCGCCGCCGTGGGCCGGTCGGTGGCGACCCGGTCGATACAGATCACGTCGGCGCCCAGATCAGCCAGCAGCATGGCTGCGAACGGTCCCGGTCCTATTCCGGCCAACTCAATCACGCGTACGCCGGTCAGGGGGCCGGCGGCGGCCGCGGTGACCCCTTCCCGTCCCGGCACGAAGCCATTATGGATCGACGCTCGCCGATCCCATCGGACCAGGCCTGGACCGCCGAGTACAGTGACCCCGTGAACGACGTCAAGCTCTCCGCTCGGGGGGCGGCCACCCGGATGCGGATCGTCGAGTCGGCCGCGGTCCTGATGTACCAGGGCGGAACGATTCCCACCAGCCTCGATGATGTGCTGGCGGCCAGCGGCACCGGCAAGTCCCAGCTGTATCACTACTTCCGCGACAAGGCCGACCTCGTATCGGCGGTGATCGAGCATCAGATTGGCGCCGTCCTGCGCGAGCAGGCCGATCTGCTGGCTGACGTCGTCACCACCGACCAGCTACGCGCCTGGGCGGCGATGATTGTGGAGTACCAGCGCCAGCACCTGGGCGTCGGTGGCTGCCCCATCGGTTCCCTGGCCGCGGAACTGGCCGACCGGTCCGAGAGCTACCGAACGCAGATCCTCGCCGGGTTCATCCGTTGGCAGGACCTCATCCTTGCTGCCCTGCGTCGAATCCAGGACTCGGGCGGGCTCGGCGGACATGCGCCGGTCGAGGACCTCGCGCGGGCCCTACTGACCGCTCTACAGGGAGGTCTGCTTATGACCCAGACCACCCGCGACGTCACCCACCTCAGGCTCGCCCTCGACCTGGCACTTACCGCGGTCGACGGCCACCGGGTGGCCGCCGGTGCTCCGTCGGCCCGATCTTCACGCGAGAACGAAATCCGACTGGCTCGCTGAGCGCCGGGCCTCGATCACCGCTCGGGCGCGCCGGGCTCGGGTGCGACCTGGACGTTCACGCCGCCGTCTCGGAATCGTTGGAGCATCCTCTCCGCGGCCTGCCAGTCGGTGATCAGGTAGTCCACGTGGTCGATCGGCACCGTCAGACACATCGCATCCACCCCGAGCTTGGTGTGATCGGCAAGGACGACAACCTCAGCCGCCGCGCCGGCGATGGCTCGGTCGACGCTGGCCGCCAGCAGGTTGGGAGTCGACAACCCTCGGTCGGGGGTGAGGCCGTTGCCGGAAAGAAACGCGCGCTGCAGCCGCATTCCGGCTAGACCCTCCTCGGCGCCGGGGCCGACCAGGGCGTACGTCGAGCCGCGCAGCGAGCCCCCGGTGACCACGACTTCCACTCGGGTCGACGCGAGTTCCTGGGCGACCAGCAAGGAATTCGTGACGACAGTGAGATCCTGGAAGCGACCCAGCAAGCGGGCGAGGTCGTGCGTGGTGCTTCCCGCGCCAACGACGATGGCGTCACCCTCGCGCACCAGACCCGCCGCGAGTTCAGCCATCGCGGTCTTCTCCGCAGCCGCCACCCGGCTCTTCTGCCGGTAGCTCTGCTCGTGTGACAGGCCGCCCGGCAGCACGGCGCCACCGTGACGGCGATCGATCAGCCCGTCCTCTTCGAGCGCTCGCAGGCCGCTACGGGCAAGGCGCCGGCCTGCACGTCTACGTGGACGGTCGGCTCGTGCGATCGTCGGCCACCCTGCGCGAGCTGACCGTGTCCGTCGGTCCCGGTGCCGGCCGCGGCGCCCCTGGGGCCTACCCGGTCCGGCTGGTGAACGACGCCGCCAACCCGCTGCGCGAGGGTTACCCCAGACCGATCACCTCCTACACCTGGCGCAACGACGACCCGTGGAACGGCCTCGATGGCAAGGTGTGGTTCAACGAGGTGCCCGAAGACACCCGCTGGACCAACTATGCGTCCCCGAACGCCCAGGACTATTACGGCGTCGATTTCGCAGTGCCCACGCCGGTCAGCGATCTGCGCTGGTACGGCTACGACGACGGCGGCGGTGTCCGACCCGCCGCGGACTACCGGGTGCAGTACTGGACCGGCAGCGCGTGGGTCGACGTTGCGGACCAGCAGCGCAGCAGCACCCCGCCGGTGGGCAACGGCTTGAACCGCATCACCTTTCCGCCGGTGACGACCACCCAGGTCCGGCTGCTGTTCACCAACCCACCCGGCGCGTACGTCGGCGTAACCGAGTTGCAGTCGTGGAGCCCGTCAAGCCGCGACGCCGCCGTGACGGTTGGACCCACCAACGGCAATGGCGCCGTGCCGGTCGACGGTCCGACCCCAGTCACGGTCACGGTGAGGAACATGACGCAGCATCGCCTGACCCGCGCGACGGTAGCCCTCGCCGTGCCCAACGGCTGGACGGCCGAGGCCGTCGGCAACCCCGGCCTGAAGGGCCACGGTGCGATCACACCGGGAGGGTCGGCGGTATGGCGGTTCGTCGTGACGCCGCCCGCGGGCGCGCCGGCGGGAACCGTGACCGACCTGGTCGCTACCGCTACGTTCGCCGAAAAGCACGGCCGCCGGCTCAGCACTCACACCAGGCAGGTGCTCACCATCGCCTTCCCGCCGGGCCAGAGGGACCCCGTCGGTACCTGGGCGCTCGACGAGAACTCGGGCACCGTCGCCCACGACACCTCCGGCGCCGGACACGACGTCGCCCTCACCGGCGGCCCGGCGTGGGTGCCCGGGAAGTCCGGCTCGGCGCTGCAGTTCGACGGAGCGAGCCAGTACGGTCAGACCAGCGGCCCCGTTGTGGACACGGCCGGCAACTTCAGCGTCGCCGCGTGGGTCAAACTCGACTCGACCGGCCACTTCGCCACCGCGGTGAGCCAGGACGGCGTCACCACGAGCGGCTTCTTCCTGCAGTACTCCGCCGCGGACAACCGGTTCGCGTTCGCCACCGGCGAGGGCCGAGCCCTGTCCGACCGCGCCCCGGACCTCGGCCAGTGGTACCACCTCGTCGGTGTGCACGACGCCAATGCCGGTACCTACACCCTTTTCCTGAACGGCCAGCCCCAGGCCAAGGTGCTCACCCAGCCCTCGGGTGACGCGGCATCCGGACTGCTCGCAATCGGCCGCGGCTTCTCCGGCGGGCGCAACAGCGACTTCTGGCCCGGTGCGATCGATCAGGTGCACGTGTGGAACCGCCCGCTGTCCGGCGCCGACGTGGCCCAGCTCTACCAGTCCGGAAATTGAGCCCCGGGCCTGCCGCGTACCCGCCCCGGCTGACCGGACCTGCAGCTGCCGCGAACTGACCGGACGACGTCCGGCCCGTCAATTCTCGCCCCTGAAGGTGCTCATGGACGCCGGTCTGGTGATGTTCGCGCGGCGGCCACCCGTCGCATCGATTCGTGGTCGGCGCGCGCGCATCGCGTGCAAAGCGGCCAAGTGGAGGAGATCGGGGTGGACCCTACGTCGGCGGCCGGATGTGGGAAACGAACCGGCCGGGCTGGGAATCCGTCGCGACGGCGTCGGCAGCGACGGCCGCTGGCAGGAGGGGCTGCGCCATTCGCGGCGGCAGCGACCACCTAAACCTGCGCAGAGAGGACGTGCGCTCCCACCGACCCGGTGTCCGGACTCGCCCACCGGTTTCTTCCGGGACACCGGTTCGTGGCAGGACTGGGAGTAGCGTGCCGCGACACTCCCGAATCCCGAAATGCGGGAATGAGTAGCCTGGTCGCTTCAACGTTCGGTAACCATAGTTTGAGGAGCCTTGGCCTAACCGTGTACCGAGCCCACCCCTTTCCACGAGCGAGATTCGCGCCAAGCACTTGCGCGGTGCGGGCCGCCCGTGCCCCCTGGACGGCCGACACGCGGCACCTGCTTTGCCCGGTGCCCGCCGTACCCCACGTGCTCGGCGGCGCCTACCCCGTCCCGACCAGCCCGATTGCACCATCAGCCGTCCCGCTGCCGCTGATTTCCGCGTAGCCGAAGGCAGCGGGTTTCCTCATCAATGCCCCCAAGCTGAGTGTAGTCGTCGCGACCTACCGTCCGGGCCCAGGGCTCGACCGGCTCGTGCGCTCGTTGGATGCCCAGACGATGCCACGGCACGAGTTCGAGGTGATCTTCGTCGACGACGGCTCGCCCGACGGTACGTGGCAGCAGCTCGAGTCGGTCACGCGTGAGCGGGGCAACGTGAGCATCAAGCGTATCGAGCATTCGGGCTGGCCGAGCCGGCCACGCAACGTCGGCCTGGCGATGGCGCGGGGCGAGTACGTGATCTTCGTCGACCACGACGACGAGGTCTTCCCTGACGGCCTACGTGCCGGCTGGCAGTTTGCAGCGGACCACGATCTGGACGTCGCCAACGTCAAGCAGGTGCAGACCGGGAACCCCGGGCACGGGTTCGAGCAATACCGCCGCGACGTCTGGGGGACGCGACAGGAGATGGGCGTGCTCAGCCTGCTGCCGATGATGCCGCACAAGCTGTACCGGCGCGAGCTGCTGCGCGAGCACAGGATCACCTTCCGGGAAGCGGCCGGCCGCGTCGTGTGGGAGGACATCTACTTCAACGTCGACGCGTTCGCCGCGTCGCGGCGAATGGGCACGCTCGGAAGCGTCTGCGTCTACCGGCACATCATCGGCGACGCCAACGCCTCGCACACCTACTGTCCGGAGAACGAGGAATACTGGCTCACCGTGACGTCGGTGCTCGACCACATCGACAGCGTGCTAGGCGGCGACCAATTCACCGCCGACCGGCGGGCCCTGCTCGTCCACCACTATCGCACCCGGGTGCTCAACAGCTTGGTTCGGCTGCTGACCACCGGGCACGCGGAGGCGATGGCCGCGGCCCTGCCGTACCTGCGCCCGATTTACCGCCGGTGCGTTCCCCCGGACACCGCCGAGACGTGGCCTCTGAGCGAACGTCGGCTCGACGAGTTGGTGCGCGCCGAGGATGTCGACGCTCTCACGCAGCTGGCCACCGCCGTCTCGCGCGTCGTCGGCACCAGCCGCACGACCGAGCTGGCCTGGGAGGGCGCTTCGCTCGTGGTGCGCACCGAGGCATCGTGGAGCGAGCCGCCGTCTTCGGTCGCGCCCGGGTTCTTCGCCGCCCGGACCGACGACGAGGCAGCGACGATTCGGGCGGAACTGGACCGAGCCAGCTCGTGCCTGATCATGCGCGCCCGCGCTACACAGGAGACAACACCGCTCGACACCGTCCAGTCGATCCGCGGCAACGACCCGACCGATCCGCTGCAGACTCTCTCGATTGCGGCGCAGGCGCGAATCGGGGGGTCAACGACCGGCCGGCGGGGGGTGTTCGACATCGTCGCGCGAGACGCCGCGCTTGGCTTCACGAACACCAGAGGCCTCCGCGCCGCGGGCGCCGTCCGGATCGGGCTGGTTGACGGCGCGGTCATTGTCGCGTACCCGAACCAGAACGGGATGCTCTCGGTGGACTACGGGCAGAGCGTGCGCAGCGCCGTCAACAGCGCGCGCTGCGACTTCACCGCGGCGCGGGCAACGCGCACGGCGACCGGGCGGGTGCGGATCGCCGTGCCGCTGGGCGGCGTGCATGTCCACGGCACAACGCGGATCGACGGGCAGGTCCTGCTCCAACCCGAGGGGACCCGCTCGGTCCGCCGTGACGCCCGCATCCACCCTGCTGCGTTGATCGGTGATGACCGCGGCGCTCGTCTCACCGCGACCGTGCGGGCCCGGGCCGGCCGGTACCGGCTGGTCCTCGACTTCGGCGGCCGGCGGGTGCCGAGCGGTATCGCGCTAATGGTGCCGTCGGGCCTGCGCAAGCCGCGGCTCGGTCCGGCCTGAGCGCGCTTGGGCCGCCATCGGCCCCGCGACCAGCTCAGCTCATGACAGCGATCCAGATGTGCGCGCGCGGGCCAATGATTCGGTGGCTCGGCCAATCCCGGCGAGTGGTGTCCCGCGCCGCGAATGGCCGTCTATCCAGCAGCATTTTTCTCCAGATCGACGGGGAGCAGGCGCCGGCCCGTACTTCGGCGGGTAGTGCGCAGCTGCACAGAGGCGGAGTGAAACAGGAGGTGGTGCGCCGCCAGGGACTCGAACCCCGAACCCGCTGATTAAGAGTCAGCTGCTCTGCCAGTTGAGCTAGCGGCGCGCTCGGCGACGTCGTGAAACGCGCCGTCGAAAACGGTAACACGGCGGCCGATGAGCACGAACCGAGGACGCTGCGCAGTGGGGTGAGTGACGGGGCTCGAACCCGCGACACCTGGGATCACAACCCAGTGCTCTACCAGCTGAGCTACACCCACCATTGCCGCCCGCGACGAACCCGCCGCCGGCGCACTCAGTCTAGCGGCAGGACCGGCAGCGAATAGCCGCCCACGGCCGCCTCGGCCGCCGCCTGCACCTCCTCGCTGGACGGGCCGGGCTCGGGCACGAACATGATCCGGCGGTAGTAGGACAGCTCTTGGATGCTCTCCAGGATGTCGGCCAGTGCCCGGTGGGAGAGGCCTTTCGGTGGTTGGCCGTAATAGATGCGCGGGTACCAGCGTCGAGCCAACTCCTTGATCGACGACACGTCGATCATCCGGTAGTGCAGGTGCGCGTCGAGACCGGGCATGTCGCGGTTTAGGAAGCCCCGGTCGGTCCCGATCGAGTTGCCGCACAGCGGAGCGGTCCGCGGTTCCGGCACGAAGCGGATGACGTAGGCGAGCACCTGGGCCTCGGCGTCGGCCAGGGTCAGCGTCGATGCGCGAACCTCGTCGGTGAGACCGGAGGACGCGTGCATCTCCTGCACGACGGGCACCATCGCGTCGAGGCTGGCGTCGTCGGCATGAATGACCAGATCGAGGCCCGGATCGAGCGGTACCAGCCCGGCATCGGTGATGACGACGGCAACCTCGATCAACGCGTCGTGGGTCAGGTCGAGCCCGGTCATCTCGCAGTCGATCCAGACCAACCGATCAGCGCCGCGGTAATCGCTCACGCGAGCCCGACGTTCAAAAAGTAGCGGCCCGGACCGAGGTCGACCGAACTCAAGCCGGCCAGGGAAGCAACGGGCCTCATCGCGGCCAGGAACCCGCGGCCTTCTGGAGACCGAGCAATCCCAGCGGTGGGAAGCGCACCTTCAGCATCAGGAGTCCTTCCGCCGCCGCAGGACCATGATCGCCAAAAGCAGGGCTCCCACGCCGACCCAGATC